>CALVMA010000173.1 GCA_944341655.1 uncultured Clostridia bacterium
GACATAAAATATGCACCTCCAAAAGTCTGTCCAACTTTTGGGGTGCATATCAACATGCGGCGGCTCCTTTTTCTATGCCTGAACCACAAAATATACGACCCTTTTTCGAATGCAAATTCAAGATGCAAAACCGCCGCTCGGGGCGGCGGTTTTGCGGCAAAAAGCCTGCGGCGCGCAATGTTCCTTGCGCGCCGCAGGCTTTTTCCGTCTTTAAAAAATCTTGCAGCGTTTTATTTATGATCCCCCGCATCCGCGCCCGAAGGCTTGCCCTTGCGGCGGCGGATCTCCTCGACCGTCTTTTCATACCCTTTGCCCTGCGGACGGTAAAAAACTTCGCCTTTGAGCGAATCGGGAAGATATTGCTGTTCCACCCAACCGCCGTAGTCGTGCGGGTATTTATAATTCGCGCTCTGCGCTTTCGTCTGCTTGTCTCCGAACGTGTTGTCTTTCAGATAGGGCGGAATATTGTCGTCCCGCACCTCTCTCGCGGCGCGGCGCGCCTTTTCCATCGCCAGGATCACCGAATTGGATTTCTCCGCTTCGCAGACATAAATAATGGCGTTGCTCATGGGGATCAGCCCCTCGGGTGCCCCCATCTTTTCGAAAGCGTACATCGCCGACGTCGCCACCACGAGCGCATCGGGATCCGCCATGCCTACGTCCTCGCTCGAATGCGCCACGAGACGGCGCAAAATCAGCATGGGATCGCAACCGCCTTCGATCAGGCGGAACGCGTAATACAACGCCGCATCCGCATCGCTGCCGCGCAGACTCTTGCAAAATGCCGAAAGCATGTCATAATAGGTGTCTTCGTTGTAAGAAAGCGCCTTCCGCTGAATGGATTGTTCCGCGTCCGCCAGCGTGACGTGAATGGTTCCGTCCGAAGCGGGCGGCGTCGTCAGTACGGCGAGCTCCAACGCGTTGTACGCCGTGCGCAGATCGCCGCCGCTCATGCGCGCAATGTGCCCGATCGCCTCTTCGTCCGCCTGTACTTTGTATGCCGCCAGGCCCTTGCGCGATACGAGCGCCTTTTTCAGCGCCCCCGCGATCTCTTCCTCGCCGAGACGGCGAAATTCAAAAACGCGGCAACGCGATACGATCGCCGGCGTCATCGAAGCGTACGGGTTTTCCGTCGTCGAACCGATAAATATGATCGTACCCTGCTCGATCGCGGGAAGCAGAGAGTCCGATTGCGTCTTATTGAAACGATGGCATTCGTCGAGCAGCAAATACGTCTTTTTTCCGTAAAGTTTGAGCGCGTTGCGCGCATCCTCCACCGCTTTCTTGACGTCCGCCACCCCGCTCTGCACCGCGTTCAGCTTGACAAAATTGCCGTGCGTCGTCGATGCGATGATGTGCGCCAGCGTCGTCTTGCCGCACCCCGGAGGCCCCCAGAAAATACAGCTCCCCAGACGGTCCAGCCGGATCGCCCTGCGCAACAGGCTCCCCTCGGCTACGATGTGGCTCTGCCCGATAAATTCATCCAGATTGCTCGGACGCATCTTATCCGCCAACGGTTTGGCGTCGTATTCGTTGTTGTTCAGGTCAAACAGATCCATCTCTTTCCCCCTCGCTCTCCGACCGCGTCTTCCGCCCTCTCCGAGGCAGTCGCTCGCCCCGCAGAAGCTTGCGAATGTTTTCCGCATTCTCTTTGCCCAGCCGATATCCCGCTTCGTACGCCGAAGCATGGTATTTCAGTTTGTATTGCGATACGTCCCCCATCTCCGGTTCCAGCCACAAATCCGCCTTCCCTTCGCGTTTGTTGCGCTGTTCGCGCGTCCTTTGATAATCCATGATATCGTACACGCGCGCGATCAGCGAAATGATGTTCGGCACCTTTTCCACCTGTCCGCAACCCCCCAAAACATCGACCGCCACCACGACGTCCGCTCCCATGTCCCGCACCTGCCTGACGGGAACACGGCAAAGCACGCCGCCGTCCACAAGAAGCATCCCGTCCTTTTCCACAGGACGGAAAACCGTCGGCATCGAGCTGGACGCCAGGATCGCATCCGTAACGTTCCCTTTGTCAAACGTCTGCAACGTTCCCGACTTCACGTCCACCGCCACACAGCAAAACGGGATCTGCAGATCCGAAAAATCACAGTCCCCTATAAGAGACAGCATCATCTTACGCACTTTCGTCCAGCGCATCAGCCCCAATTTGCTCAAAGTCAAAATTCCCAGATCCACAATGTCGAACGCGCTCAGCCCGCGCACCGTTTCCAACATCTCGTCCGCACTCATCCCTTTGGCATAACATGCCCCGACTATGCTGCCCATCGACGATCCCGAAAGAAAATCCGGACGGATCCCTTCCTCCTCCAATGCTTTCAAAAATCCGATGTGCGCGATCCCGCGCGCTCCGCCCGCTCCCAACGCTATACCCAGTGTCTTTCTCATATTCCTGCCTCACTGCTCATATATTTTAATTATGTTACGCGTCCGCCATATCGCTTATGCGATTTTATTTTTGTTTCCTCTGCTGCTTTTGCGCTCCCCCGCCGATTACGCCGCCGCCTGCGCGGAAGGCATCGCCCTGTGGTCAAAAGCCGTGCTGCCCGCCCTGTTCCCGTTTATGGTCACGGCATCCCTGCTCGTCGGAACGGGCGCTTTCAAAAGCTCGGACAAACTGTCCCCGCTCATGCGATCCGTCAAACTCCCCGCCGCCGCACTCTGCATTCTGCTGAGCGCCCTTTCCGGTTACCCGATCGGCAGCCGTACCCTGCTCGACATGAAAAACGCGGGCACGATCTCCTCCCAAGACTGCACGCGCACCGCCGCCGTCTGTTCCACCTCCGGCCCCATGTTCCTGCTCGGCAGCGTGGGCGGAGCCATGTTCGCCGACGCGCGCGCAGGCGCCGTCCTGCTCGCTTCGCATTTTTGCGGCGTCTTTCTCACCGCCGCCTGCTTCCTGCCTTTCCTAAAACCCGCCGCAACGCCTTCCCGTCCGGCCCCACTGCTCACAAAAAGCACAAACGTATTTGCCCAAAGCATACAAAGCTCCGTCATCGCCATTCTTTGCGTGGGCGGATTCATCGCTTATTTCTGCGTCGTCGCCCGCGTCCTCGAAAAAACAGGTCTGCTCGCTCTGCCCGTCTCCCTCGTCGCCGCCGCCCTCGCACCCTTCGGTCAGCAATCCGCCGCCGAAGGCGCCGTGTACGGCCTGCTCGAATGCACGCGGGGCTGCGCCCTTCTCTCCGCCAGCGGCGCATCTCTTTCCCTGCCTCTCGCCGCTTTTTGCGTCACCTTCGGCGGCGCAAGCATCCTCGCGCAGCAAATCGCCTTCTTAAAACCCGCCGGCGCAAACATAAAAATTTTTATCGGCGTCAAAGCGCTCCAGGCCGTCGCCGCTTTCTTTGTGTGTTTGCTTTTGTGCCTGTTGTTTTACTGAACCGTCGCCGCTTTCTTTGTGCGTTTGCCGCGCAAAGCGGATCGGTCAACCGCCGGCGCATCTTATGCAAACGCGCGCTTGCACCGCAGGCAAGTGCGCGTCGGCATCGGCGTCAATAGCAGCCGAGAAGTTTAAAATTCTTTGAGTATTCCGCAAGGCGGTCGAGCGCCGCACGCACATGGTTTTCCGCACGGTCGCCTTCCAATTCGATAAAAAAGCAATACTCACCCGGGGAATTTTTGATCGGGCGGGATTCGATCTTGGTCATGTTCAGGTCATATACCGACAAGATCTGCAACATCTTCAACAAAGAACCCGGCTCGTGCGGACAAGTTGCCGCAAAATATACGCGGCGGCTGTGTTCGAGAAGATTTTCTTCCCCCTTTGCCACCAAGAGAAAATGCGTATAGTTTTTTTGTTCGTCCGCAATGTTTCCGCCCAAAAAGCAAAACCCCTGCCTGCTCACGTGCGAGCCGACAATGCCGGCATCGCTTTTGCTTTGAACATGCGCGAGGCTCTGCACGGTCGAGTCGGTATAAACTACGTTCGCCTCGGGAAGTTTCTCCGAAAGAAATTTTCCGCACTGCAGGATCGCCTGCTGATGCGAATACACCGTGCGGATGTCCGAAAGGCCCGTGCCTTCCCGCACGATCAGCCGATGCTCGACGGGCAAAAGGTATTCCCGCACCGCGTACAGCCCCGGGTTTGCATACAGCAGATCGAGGTTCTGCGTGACCGCTCCCTGCAACGTGTTTTCCACCGGCAAAACGGCAAACGCCGCGTCGCCGCGCAAAAGCGCCCCGACCGCGGCGGAAAAACTATGATACGGCACGCACTCGGAATCCGGACAGAGCATCTTCGCCGCTACCGACGAATAACTGCCTTCCGGCCCCAGATACCCGACTTTCTCCGACGGCGCTTTTGCACTGTCTTCCATCGCGCTCCCTCCTGTCAGATCTTATCCGCAACGTCCAAGACAAGGCGTTCCGTATCCGCCCAGCCCAGACAAGGATCCGTGATCGATTTTCCGTAGACGATATCCTCTTTCTGGCACCCCTCTTCGATAAAACTCTCGATCATGAAGCCCTTGACGTATTTTTTGAAATCCCTGTCGTAGAGGCGGTTGTTCAGCACTTCCTCCACGATACGGATCTGCTGCTTGAATTGTTTTCCGGAATTGGAATGGTTCGCGTCGATCACGATCGCAGGATTTTTCAGCCCCGTTTTGGAATACCCTTCCACCACTTTCATGACCGTCTCGTAATGGAAGTTCGGGATATCGTTGCCGTATCCGTCCACCGCGCCGCGCAAAACCGCATGCGCCAGCTCGTTCCCCGACGTGCGCACCTGGTAATTCTGATACTTGAATACCTGTCCGCCGCTCTGCGCCGCATAAATGGAATTCAAAAGTACGGGGATGGATCCGCTCATCGGGTTCTTGATCCCCACGGGAAGATCGATGCCGCTGGATACCAAACGGTGCATCTGGTTCTCGCTCGAACGCGCACCGATCGCAATGTACGTGAGCAGATCTTCCACATACGCGTAATTTTCCGGATACAGCATTTCATCCGCCGCCGAAAGCCCGCTCGCCCCGATCGCATCGATATGCAGCTGACGTATCGTCAGGATCCCTTTGAGTATGTCTTCCTTGCTCTTGGGATCGGGCTGGGTAAACATACCCTTGTATCCGACCCCCTTCGTGCGCGGCTTGTTCGTGTAAATGCGCGGAACGATCACGATCTTATCCTTGACTTTCTCGTTCAGCTTTCCCAGCCGCTCCACATAATCCAGCACGGGCTTGCTTTCGTGCGCCGAACACGGCCCGATGATCAAAAGCAATTTGTCCGTCTCTCCGCGGATCACCTCAGATGCCAACTTATCCCGCTCCGCTTTGATTTTTTTCAGATCCGCAGGCAGCGGCAGACTCGCCAGGATCTCCTCCGCCGCCGGGATCAGCTCTTCTCTTTCAAACATTTTTGTTTGCCTCGTCCAGGTATTTCTTCAAATCCCCCCGAATCTCCTCGGGCACATACTTGTCCACGTTTTTATTGAAACGCAAGGCATCCTTGACCAGCCCCGAACTGATATGCAGAAACTCCTGCCGCGTCGGGAAAAACAGCGTCACCATGTCCTTATACATGTCTACATTGATGAAATTCAGCTGCGCCTCGTAATCGTAATCGGTTCCGTTGCGGATCCCGCGCACATAGTACCTGACTCCCTCCCGCCGCAATAAATCGACCGTCAGCCCGTCATAGGAGAGCACCCGCACGTTTTTGTACGCCGCAAATACCTTTTTCAGCATCGCCAGCCGCTCCTCGACCGTAAACAACGGCTTTTTATTCGGGTTGATCAGAATTGCCACGATCACTTCGTCAAAAAGATCCAGACACTTAATCACTATGTCTTTGTGACCGAGCGTGGGCGGATCGAACGTCCCCGCAAACACACATTTTTTCATGGTACCCTCCTTGCCCGCTCAGTCGGGCGTAAAAAAGGTCAGATGGGCGATCCCGTACTTTCGCTCGTCATACTTGACAAGGTTTTCCGTTTCACCCTCAAACGGCTTGTCGCTTTCCAATACCGCGATGCCGCCCGTATTCAAAAGCCTGCGCTGCGCTATAAGCCGCAACGCGTCTTCCCCGAATCCGCTCTTATACGGCGGATCTATATAAATTATATCGAACGTCACGTCCAAACGCTCCAGCAGAGCGCGGTAGTCCAGATTGTAGATCTTGGCGTCCGCCCGCAGCAGCGCCAGATTCTTGCGAAGGATCGCCAGACTGTCCTGCGATACGTCGTTGAACACCACAAAATCCGCTCCGCGCGAGATCGCTTCCAGCCCGATGCTCCCGCTCCCGCAAAACAAGTCCAATACGTTCGCCCCGGATATCTCAGGCGCAAGTATATTGAACAGCGACTCTTTCGCCCTGTCCGACGTGGGCCGCACTTCCTTGCCCTTGAACGCCGCCAACGTCCTGCCCTTGTATTTTCCGCCGATGATCCTCACCGCTTTCCCGCTCCCTTGCCGTTTTGCGCGTTGCTCTGTGCCCGCGCCGATTTTCCCTTTTCAATCGTCTGCGTGCTCCGCTCCAACATGAACTGCCGCAACTTTTCTTTGTTCCCGCCGACAATATACGCGATCCCGCAAATCACGATCAATACCCCTACCAAAATCAGCGCATACCACACCGACGATACAGGGATCACTTCCATGCCCGTACTGCTGAGTATGATCATATAGACCGCCGCCACCGGCACATACGCCCAGCCGCACACAAACATCAACGCGATGCGCGCCCCCGTACTCCCCGTCACACCGGAAACTATGATCAGCACTATCGCCACCAATCCCGCAACAAACCCGATCGCAAAACCTTTATAGCCGCGGTATTCTTTGCAAGGACGGTACGAACCCGCATTTTCCGCACCGATCGGCTTGTTCTCCCGCCGCAGCTGCCCCGCGACTTTCATCTTGTACGCCTGCTCCCCCGTCGAACGGACAAGCATAAACGTAAGAACTCCGTCCGCACCCAGCAGCAACAGCACAAGTATCGTGCGCAACGAAATGTTTTCAATAAACAATACCGCCAGCATCGTCATGCCGAACATCATTTTGATGAAAAACGGCGTAAATCCGCGCCGGATCAGATCCAAAATCTCCCAGCCTGTGTTTTTTAGCGTCTGCATTCAACTTCCTCCGTCCTTTTCCCTGTGATTATCCCGCGATCCGTCACCAATACGTCCGCGGGAATATCATGGCTTTCCGCAAACTCTTTCTCCGTCCGCTGAAAATCATAACATATCCCGATCTTTACCGCACCTTCCGCCTGCGGCAGAAAACGATCGTAATATCCGCCGCCATACCCCAGCCTGTGCAGCTTCCCGTCCGCCGCAAGCATCGGCAGAACCACCGCGTCCGCCCTCGCTTGCGTCCGTTCGCCCTCGGGCTCTTCTATCCCGTACCTGCTCTTTTTCAGAGCCTGTCCTTTGTAACGCACAAAAACCATCTCCTGCCCTTCCACCCGCGGAAGATATACCTCCTTCCCGCGGCGCAAAAGCTCGTCCACGATCGCGTGCGTGTCCGCTTCCTGCCCGAACGAATAGTAAATAAAAATTCTTTCCGACCGCGCCACTTGCGGCAATCCCAAAAAGTATTCGGCGATCTTTCCGTCGCGCTCCGCGCGATCATCCGCCTCCGCACGGCGGCGCTTCATTTCCCGCCGCAGTACCTCTTTCACATTCGACATATACCCTCTCCGCACGCCCGCCCATTCGGACAAGCACCTCGTAACTGATCGTTCCGTGTGCCTGCGCATATGCGTCCGCATCCGTCAAAAGCTCTATATATCCGTATTTTGACACGCTGTTCCGTGCTACATACGCATCCATGCAAAGAACGTTTACGCTGCCCTCCGCTCCTTCACGCCAAAAACCGTCCGCATACCCTGCGCGCACCGTACAGAGCCGACCGTTCGGACAGTCCGTTTTTCCGTATCCGGCACCGCCGAAAACCTTCTTCCGCCCCGAAGCCACTTGCGCATATACCCGCATCGCAGGCTTCAATGCCCCTTCTTTATCCGAAAAACCTCCCGGTACATACCCGTAAAGGCCGATGCCGATCCGCACCATGTCCAGCCTGTACCGCAATGACGCAAGCACCCCTCCCGTCGCCGAAATGTGCTTCGTCAATCTTCCGAACACCTTCTCCGCAGCTTCACTGAATTTCGTAAAATATACAAACTGCGCCTCCGTCGTTTGCGCATCCTCGGGCCGATAAAAATGCGAGTAGATCCCTTCCACCGCTACACGGTCCGACAACTTCCCGCCCGAAAACCGACAAAAACCCGCATAGGAAAAACCGTATCGGTTCATACCCGTGTTCGCTTTGACATGACAACGCGCCACCAGCCCGAATTTTTCGCAAACCCGCACCAGCAACGCATAATCACGCGCATCTCCGACCGTAAAGATCAGATCTTCCGCCGCACCGCGCACAACCTCTTCTTCACTCAGAGGCGGCGTCAGCACCAAAATGTCTCTCTCCGTTCCCGCATGCCGCAGCTGCGCACCTTCCTCGACCAACGATACGGCAAAACAGTCGGCTGTATTGCGCAACGTCTGCGCAACCGCCGCCGCACCGTGCCCGTATGCGTCCGCTTTCACTACGGCACACATCGCCGCCCCTTTTGCACGCTCCGCAAAATATTCGGCATTGTTCCGTATGTGATCCAATCGGATCTCTGCCCGCACTTTCTGCATAAGCAAACCCTCCTCGGTTTGCTATACAGTATATGCCCGACAGGAAAGTTCGGGAACCTGCATTGAAAATTATATCACATTTCCCTTCGTTTGACAACGCTTTGTCACTTGATTTTCTGCTTCGGTACCCGCAGCAAAAACCAGAATATCGTCAGAATTTGCAGGGGCGCCGCCACAACAAAAAATAACCACGCGTTCGGAAGCGGCAACGTCAAAAACATCGCCATCGCCACCGCCCAGATCAGGAAAGATACGGAGAGCGTCCTGTGAAGACGATTCCCCCAGATCCCGGAAAAAACAACGCAAACAACCCCGGTGATCGGCGTCGCCCATACAAAAATCAACCATTGCCGCTCCGCCTGCGCCTGGAACAAATATAAAAGCGCAAACGCCAGCGTCGCCACAAACCACACCAAAAGACAGCTCATCGCCGTGATCAAAATACGCTTCCGTCGCTTCTCGCGCCCGTACAATGCAGGCTTCTTATCCGCATGCTCACTGACCAGATAATCCAGCGTCACACCGTATAACTTCCCCAGCGCGTACAGCACGGCAACATCCGGAAGACTTTCTCCCCGCTCCCACTTGGAAACCGCTTTGTCCGAATAATTCAATTTTTCCGCAAGCTGCAACTGCGTAAGCCCGGCCGCCTTCCGACATGCCGTAAGATTCCGCGCAACAACCATTCGAAGTTCTTCCATGTGTCTATTATAACACAAACGCATGCACCCGCAAAATAAATTTTGCGGACAATCGGCATTTTTAACGCCTTCAACACAATTTTTATCCGTATCGGCTCGTTTTCATTCGCCCGCCCGACCTCATCCCCGCTTTTTCTTAACTTCCCGCCCCCCCTGCTTTATCCGATATCCGAGCTTTTCATTCACCCTTCCCACTTTGCAATCGTCGCCACATATCTTTGTCCGCCCGTTCATTTTCCTCCGCCGATGATCCGACGCGCCTTTTTTAAGATGCTCCGCCGCGAATGTTCCGTCGCCGATGCTCCGACGCGAACGTGCCGCCGCTCCCTTATTAAGTATGCTCCGCCGCGCCTTTTTAAGACGGACGTCCCTGTTGCATCGCGCGCAAAAAATTCCTTAACCGCGCATTCTACCGCAAGATTACCCGATTCTACCATGAGTAGAATCGGCGTTTTCTTTCTCTACCAAACCGTTCAGCAATGTATAGCGGCTCATGAAAGGAGTAGTTTTACTTTACAAAAAACACGAGATATAATGAATATGCGGTTTGAAAAAAGGCAATAAAAAAACGTCGGCAAAAAACCGACAAAAAACAAAAATCCGCCCCGCAAAACAAACCAAACGTGCGCAAAGAACAGGCCAATGCTCGACAGCCCATTCGCCGATTGGTTTCAGACCGTTTTTTTAAAAGTAAAACCAACCGTCGGAGATAGAAGCGTCAGCGATAGAAAGGCCGACTGTTTTAAAGGAATTTTTGAAAAACCGAAAACAAACGATCGTAAAATAAACGCATTGCGTAAGACTTAAAAAGGAACAAAATGAAAGAAAAACAAATTGCATTGATCCAAAAGAGTACTTTTAAAAACAGGCCGTACCGTCTGACGGTGATCGGAGATTCCGTTCCGAAGGGATTGTATCTCGAAAACAAAAAGATTTGCCGCGTGGAACGCGGCGCCGTGGCGCTCATCGCAGACAAAACCGGAATGGAAATCGAGAATTTTTCCGTATTCGGCCAGACTTTGAAAAAATGCTGCGAAAAAGGTCATTTTGACCGTTGGGCAGACGAACATACAGGCACCGGCGATATACTCGTCATCTCTCTCGGCGGAAACGATTGCGATTATTCTTGGGAAGCGGTCGCCGCTTCGCCGTTGGCCGAACATTCGCCCAATACTCCCCTGCCCGAATTTGAGAATTTGCTGCGCACGCTCATCGCCAAATTGCGTATGCGGCATATACGGCCCGTTTTTACTTCACTTGCCCCCATTGATTCGCAGAGATATTTTCAAAATATAATCAGCCAACGTGCAGACGGAGAGAAAATCATGCAGTTCTTCCGCGGCGACGTGACAAACATCGCAAGGCACCAGGAATGCTACAATACAGCCATATTGAAGGCAGCTCTCTCGCACGGATGCGAATTTATCGACTACCGCAGCAGTTTATTGCTGGAAAAGGATTATCTTTCCTATCTGTCCGACGACGGAATCCACCCAAACCAGAAGGGCCATACCGCCATCGCCGAATTTATTTGCCGTAAATACGCCTCGGCCTCGGGAGCGGCCGCCATCTGATTTGCCAACGTCGGCATGAAACAAACCTTAACAAAATACAGCCCTCCGCAAATTTCTTTGCGGAGGGCTGTATCCTTACAAGAAACACGTATTCGGATTATCGGTACTACAGGCTTAAAATCACGGCAAACCCATAGGACAGAACACAAAAGCGCACACCGCTTCGGCACAAAACGTCGGCGCAAAATAATAATGCGGCGTGAAGCATTTAACTTCACGCCGCAGTTTATTCTTGCGGATATACCCTACACTTTCTCTTTATTTTCCGCAATTTCGGTCTCTTTTTCTTTATCGGGCTGCTTTGCGGAAATGATCCCGACGATCTGTTCCAAAAGCCTCAACTGCGGCAAAAGATATCCCTCATCTTCAAATAACGCGTAATGCACGCTCGCACGCACAAAAATATAAATCAGAGGCTGGATCACCTGCCAGGGAATGCCCAGCTTCGGTTCGAGAGATTTTGCATATTCCGTGTACCGCTCCGTTACGCCCTTAAAAAATTCCGTCCCGTATTTACGGTAACGCGGCGACGTGTAAACCTGATACATGAACCGATATTTTTCCCCGTGCTTTTCCGCCGTCCAATAGGGAATCTTTTTCAGAAACTGCGGCACCTCTTTCAAGTCCTTGGGCGCATTCGCCATAAAATCATCTTCTACTTTCGCCATGCAATATGCCGTGGAATCAATGATGATCTCATCTTTCGTCTTAAAGTAATGAAAAATATTCCCCGAACTCATTCCGCACGCTTCGGCAAGCTTTTGCGTCGACGTTCCCTCGATACCGTTTCGGCAAAAACAGTCAAAACATTTTTCCAGCATTTCTTCTCTTTTGTTCGGGTTTTTTCTTCTCATGCCTGTCTCCTATGATCATCTTGTCTGTCTTTACTATTATAAGCTGTTTTTCCCCAAAAATCAATCTATTTCAAACATAAAAAATGTATTATACATCATTTTTAGTTATTTATTATCATATTTTTGAAATTTTTTATATCATCTCTTGATTTTTTTCCGAAAAACCTTCCCCTCTTTTGAAAGTCCGACCTTTTCTCTTTTTCGTAAACAAAACGCTGCCCCGCTCTTTTAAAAGCGATGCCCTCCGCTAACCGACGGAGGGCATCGCTTTTAAAATTCTTTATGACGGTATATCTTAATGGAAAGATACAATGACAAAAGCAGAGCAACGGCCGCGACCGCCGAAAAAGAGAGCGACAATATCCAATCCCGCTTTGCGATCGGATTTATATCGCTTTTCCATAATCCCATCAGGCCGACGGCGATCACCATAAACGCGACGACTATGATGATCATATACGTTCTCGCCTTTTCGACGCCGAATTTAAACACCAACGGCAATACGACCGACAGCGCCACACATTGCAGACATACCGGCGCAACAAAGTATATCCAGCCCGAAACATACCCTTCGGATATCAGAAACGCAATAAGATAGGCGGCCGCCCCGACCAACGAAACCAAAAGACCAAGCAAATATTTTTCGATCACTATCGTCCTCGTGTCCATGCCGCTCGCTATGACAAACTTTTGCCAGCCGTCTTTTTCTTCATAAGCGGTCGCCGTCAACGGTACCGATACACTCACAAGGACCGCCATGCTCATCCCGTACGCGACATTCCTGACCGCGGCCGTCAAAACGCAGAACAACACGATCATCGCCGCGTACCAGACCGCTTGCTTTCTGATATTATAAAAATCTTTTAAAATCAATCCGAACATAAATCCTCTCCCTTGGCGTAGAAAAGCATGATGTCATCCAGCGTGGCTTTGCTGTATTCAAAACTCTCCGGCATTTTCTCCTTAATCGCCAATACGTCCGTTCCGTATTCCCTCTTGCATACCTTGACGACCGCGTCCCTGTCGATTTCCCGAACTTGCACATCGTCAAGACTGTAAATCGCAAACTTTTGCAGCAAAGCGTCCTTTTCTTCTGCAAAAATTACCCTGCCCCGATGCAAATATACGATATAGTCGCACAGCTTTTCCAGATCCGCCGTGTTGTGCGAGGATATCAGAACCGCATGACCTTCCTGCCTGTTGTAATCGTACAGCATCCCCAGGATCTCATCCCTGACAACCGGATCGAGCCCGTCCGTCGGCTCATCCAGGATCAGAAGCTCGCTGTCGCGCGAAAGCGCCACGGCGATCGCCGCTTTCATTTTCATTCCCTTGGAAAATTCTTTCAGCAGTTTCCCCTCCGGCAGCTGAAACCGCCCGATAAGCTCCCTGAACCTTTCGGAATGCCAGCCCGCATATACGTTGCGCATCACTTTGTCAAGCATCGCAAGATCCAGTTCCATCGGCAAACCCGTATCATCCAACACAAACGATATCTTTTGCCTGTCGCTCCTGCTCATCTGCCCCAACACCTTTCCGTCAAACCAAATCTGACCTCCGTCCGGCTGCACTATGCCCAGCATGCTCTTGATCACCGTGCTCTTGCCCGCTCCGTTTTCTCCGATCAGCCCCACAACGGCACCGCTCGGAACAGCAAAGGATACCGACTCTACGTCAAATTTTTCATAATGCTTGCTTAAATCTTTTATCTCGGCTTTATTCATCTCTATCCCCTGAAAATCACTCTGCAAATTTCGATAAATTCTTCTTCCCCGATCCCGCAACGGTTGGCCGTCTCCGCCGCCCGCCTTATGTTCTCTTCCAGCTCCTTGTAGTTTTTCTCCCGCACAAATTCCTGATTGCGCTCCGCTACAAAACTCCCTTTCCCTACAACAGAATAAATGTAGCCGTCCCGCTCCAGATCCGCGTACGCCCGCGACGTCGTGATCACACTGATCCGCAAATCTTTCGCCAGCCCGCGGATCGTCGGCAACGGCTCCCCCGCTGTCAGCGTCCCTTCCAGAATCTGCGTCTTCACCTGATCGTATATCTGCTCGTATAAAGCTTTCCCCGATACGTTCGAAATAAATATTTTCATGGCACTTTTTCCTAAATTGTATATATTGATTATATACAATATGATTTTATTTGTCAAGAAAAAATTCGCCTTTGCAAAAAACTTTGCTTTTGCCCGACAAAACGTTTTCAAAAAACGGTGCGGCGTTTGAAAATTTAAAAATCCCCGCCGAGCCGCGGTTGTATCGCGGCTCGGCGGGGATCAAGAAAATTGTAAAAACGCATTTGATCGCTTTTTTGCGTTCCGCCGTCCGCCGCTCCCCGCTTTTTCCCGCGCTCTTTGCAAGCAAAAACGGCATGCGATGGTTTCGCATGCCGCTATGCTTTTTTTGATTATGCAGCCGGAGCTTCTTCCGCTGCCGAAAGCTGTACTT
>CALVMA010000174.1 GCA_944341655.1 uncultured Clostridia bacterium
TGCAATCTTGTTTTCTTCGTAAAGTGCCTGCGTGTCGCTGTCCACCGTTAAAGCCGCACGCTTCAGCAACGGCACGCCTTCCTCTTCCGTCCGATATTTTTGGTTCTGCTTTACGGTCTCCAAATAATAAATATCGCCGTCTTCACGATCGGAAGGTTCAATGTCACGGCTGAATTCATAGTTGAACGTATCTGTAAAACGTACTTCATGCGCGCCCGTATCCGGCAGCTTCAGCGCCATCCATTCGTTCCACCCTGTCAAAAAAACAAGCTCTACCCTATCCGTTTCCTGCGCCGTTTTCCATTGCGACCTGTAATTGGCACAGTTCGCGATCCCCGATGCAAGGTTCTCCCCGCTCGCATAGTCGTACCCCCTGCCGCGGTTGCCCGTCCTGCTCATCGCTCCTGCCGTATGCTGCGCCACCGAAACGCTCATCACACCGTTATGATCGTATTGCGGATAATCGTAGCTCATCCACGGAAATCCTTCGTCATACGGCGCAAAATACGGCCACTGCACATGCCGAAAACTGAATTTATCTGTGATTTCGGTAACCTGCGGATCGTTAAAATCAAAATCCGCTTTGTCCAGAACAATAAACGGTTTTCCGTCCCGATACAGCCACAGCCAGTCGTATTCGGGTTTCGAATAATAGAGCTCATACAGCCGAAAAACCGTCTTGCGCGACGAACTGTTGGTCAGAAAACAAATGCGCGGATAGTCAAAACCCTGCTCCCGAAACTCCGAAAGCACCGAAAACAAACTTTGGTACACCTCTTCGTACAGCACGGCATTCGTCGCGTCCAACCCCAGAAAATCAATGCCCGCGTTGACAAACATCTCAATATGCTTGCGAATCACCCACGGATCGGCTGAATTGTAATACCCGTACAGAGGCTCGCCCCAAAAATGATATTCGTTCATCGGACTCACCGTACTTTCCGTATCCCAGATCGCCTGCGGATCGCTCTCTGTCAATTCCGTGATGTCATAAATATCCGCCTGCTCGTCCGGATGCCGTCCCAGCCACGTGAAATAAAACATCCCTGTCAGTTTGCCGTCATCGGATATGCCGCCGTGAAAATATTGCCCGTCCGCGTCCCAGCCGCAGATCGCCGCCGCGGCACGCTCGCCGCGCTCAGCCGACAGATAAGCCGTCGGTATGCCCTGCCCGCACCCGGAACACAATGCGATCATACCCGCCGCCAAAACCAGAGCGCCCAGCCGCTTTTTCATCCTCTGCGCCTCCCGATCAGCAATACGGCAACCGCTGCCGCCGCCAGCGAAAGCACGCGTATGCCGCCCGCCGCCGCACCGGAACATCCCGCCGAGATCACCTCGACCGGCTCCGTATAATAACAAAACCGCACAAAATTGTCTTCATCCTCGCTGACAACGCGGAATACGCCGAAATCATCGCTTACCTCCACCCATTCCGCTTCCATTTCTTTTTGCGTTCCGTCATAGAGCGTCGCCGTTACCGTCGCCAGCGTCTGCCGGCGCGTATGTGACCGTGACCGTTTCCGTTCCGATGTTCCCTGCCGCATCCGTTGCCGTAACGCCGATCTCGTTTTCACCTTCTTCCAGCGTCACCGTATAGCCGTTCTCGCCCGCCGTGACCGTCTTGCCGTTGACTTTGACAACGATCGTTTCCGCATCTTCCGCCGTCACCGTAAAGGTGTACTGCGCTTCGGTCACCGTCTCTTCCTTCGCGGAAAGAACGATTTCAGGCGCCGTCGTGTCCAGCGTCACTTTTACGGTCAAAGTACCCGTCGTTCCGCCGTTTTTCGCCTCGACGACAATGGTGTTTTCACCCTCGGCAAGCATGAGAGCATATTTGCCGTCCGTTCCCGCACTCAGCACCGTTTCGCCCAGCTTTACGAACGTGACCTGCCCGATATCCACGGACACCGTGATCTTTTGCGCAGCCGTCTTGACCGTTGCACCGTCCGTGATGCCGCTCACGCTGACGGCAGGAACCGCCTCGTACGTCACTTCCATCGTTTGAGTCGCACTATTTGCAAACATGGATTTGTCCGTAGCCGTGACCGTGATCGTATTTTTGCCGTTTACCAGCGTAACGACGTATTTGCCGTCCGCAGCCTCCACGACCGTATCGCCCAGTTTGACGACGACCGTATATTCGGAACCGTCCGTAACCGTGAATTTTATTTCATACTGCGCGTCGTGCACCGTGCCCTCGGGCTTCTCCAACGCGATGACGGGCGCCTCCGCATCGTCCAGCCCTTCTACCGCAATATCCTGCTTCACGCACTGGTATTTGTTGAACCCCAGCCCGGCCTTGAGCGTCACCTCGTCCGTTCCGTCCAAATTCAGAAGCTTTTTAAGATCCGCATGATCGTCCGCCGAAGAAATCGTAATGCGCAGCACGTTGGGCGCATCGGCGCCCGCATGGATCTCGCATTTGGAAAGTCCCGCTTTGAGTTCCGTCAACGTCTCTCCGTTAAAGACAATGTTGTCCGTGATCTTTGCGTTGTTCTGCACGTTCTGCTGCGCTTCTTCCCGGACATCCTGGTCAAAACGGAACTGGATCCAGTCGTTACCGGATTCGATCTCTTTCAGCACAAGCATATCGCTGAGCGTGAGCGATATTTCTTCGGGCAATTCGCCCGGTCCGTCGCATCGTACTGCCGTGCGAAAGCAGTAAATTATGATTCGCCTGCCTGCCGTACTTTTCCAAACCGTACCCGGGAGCAAATCCCTTCAACGCATACCCGACATACGTCGCGATCGGCTCGTTATGCGTCGCAAACATTTTGGCATTCGGTATATTCTTAAACACCGCTTCCGCATAATCCGCAAACCAATCCGCCACATCCCGATTCAGCCATCCGCCCAACCGCTGCAATTCGTACGGAAGATCCCAATGATACAGCGTCACGTTCGGCGCGATCCCCGCTTCCTCCAACGCATCCGTCAGCCGGCGATAATAATCCATACCTTTTTGATTGATTTTGCCTTTCCCTTCCGGAAAAATTCGCGCCCAGGATATGGAATATCGGTATCCGTTGACACCGATCTCTTTCATCAAGGCTATGTCTTCCTGCCATTTGTGATAACTGTCGCATGCCGTATCCGGCCTGTCGCCGTTGCGTATCGTCCCGGGGATCCTGCTGAACACGTCCCAGATATTCAATCCCTTGCCGTCTTCATCGTAAGCTCCCTCTATCTGCGCCGCCGCCGTGGCCACGCCCCAAATAAAATCTTCCATTTCCGTTTCCTCCGAATTTTTTACTGCCTTTTATTTTAATTATAAAAAATCTTCTTTTGTTTTTCAATTTGAATTTTCACACTAATTTTCATTTTTTTAACATCTTTACCGCCTCGCGCCCATCGTCATTCTCTCCATCTTTTCCCTTTGGCAACCCGCATGCGCCCTCCCGAAATCGGCTCATGCGCCCCCTTTCATGCCGCGTCGGTCTTACGTCCGTCAAAAAGGCGGCGAAACGCAATTTTTGCGTTTCGCCGCCTTTTTGTCCGATAAGTTTCCGGTCATTCCTCGTTGAAATATTTATAGAGAATCACGGCAGGAGCTCCGCTCCAGGCATGATTGCGCGTCCCCAAAATAAAGAAATCTTCCCATAAGGTGCTGTTCGGGCTGTCGATCAAAGGTTCATAACGGCACATCATTCTGCGGTACGCCTCTTCTTTGTATCCCATCTCGCACAATGCGTTCAAAACATAATTTTCCATGTACGTCGTGCTGTTGAACACGCTCATCAGCACAAACGCTATCTTATCGTAAAGGTCTTTCGGACACAGCCCCGACAAAACCGCCATCGCGTTCGCACGGTCGTCCACGAAATCTTTGCTCGCATAACAGCGCCCTTTCCAATACCGCTTGTCAAAATTCTTTTCGATCGCCGACATGCGCTCCTTTATAAAATCATCGTGCGCGTGTTCGCCCAGTTCCTTCGCCGCAAACGCCGCAAAACGCAGCGCGGAATAGTACCAGCAGTGCTCCAACACCTCTTCGTCTATGTTGAAAAGATGATCGAACCACCGCCAATTTCCCGTGCGCGGCAGCAGCATCCCGTCCTCGTCCGTTTGCCATAGTTTCAAATATCTCACCGACGGCTCCCACGCCAGGCGCAAAATGTCCTTATCCTTCGTCGCCCGATAATACGTCGCGATCATTCCCAGCTCGCTGATCGCGTTCAGGCTTTGCGCGGGCAGTTCCGAAAAATGATCCCCCGGCACGTTCCCCACCAGCACGTCGCCCTTCCGCAACAAGATAAAATCGCTGATCGCTTTGCGCAAAAGCAGGAGCGCGTTTTTATCCAACAGGTTGACCACCTGCGGCGCCTGCACCGATACGTCCCCGATCCATTGCCCGCGTTCACGGTCGGGACAATCCATATAATTTTCGCGCATGCACACTTTTAACGTGCGCACACACTTCTCAAACAGTTTTTCCGCGCGCTTGTCCGCACTTTTGAATTTCGCCGTTACTTTGCAATCGTATCCGCTTTCCCTGTACCCCAGCGACACGATCCGCACCCCCTCCGGAATGCGGAATTCGATCTCTTCGCCGAAGATCCAGTCCAGCATCTCAAATTCCTGCCCGCCTTTCCTGCATATGTATTCCGCCCTGTGCCCGTAATAATCGTTTTTTTCGTCGCCCGGGCCGCCTTTCACCGCGTAGCGGTCGGAACGAATGTCTATTTTCTCCCCGCCGTCCGCAACGACCTCGATCCACGGCGAAAAATGCATCGCATACGGCAGTTTTACCCTGCATATTCCTTCCGTGCGGCTATACTCACATTTCTGTCGCGGCCCGAAAAACAGCGCGGGAACCGGTCTTTTCACCAGCTCGCCCCAGGGCCCGTCCCCGTAATTTCCGATCACGTCCGCTTTCCCCGCTTCCGAAAACTGCGGACAAAGACTGAATTCTTTTACCCTCGCATCGTACGCCGTATTGAATCCGCCGTACAGATAACTCGGATTTTCGGCCACGGTCGTATAATATGCCGCATCCGCTTCCGCCTCCGTCTGTCCGCCGCTATATAGCCCCAGCTCTTCACATTCGTAGATCAGCCCGCCCTTTTCACAGTAAGAATTGTTCCTGCCTCCGTTGCCGAAATACCAGACGTGCCAGATTATTTCGTTTTCCCCGCTTTTCAGGTACGATGCGATATCCGTTTCATCGTAATACCCGCACCCCGGCTTGCTTTCCCGAAACAAACCGCCGTCAAACACCGCCAGCTGCCCGTTGACAAACAGCCAGTATTTCGTTTCGCTCCCCGTCTTCAGGATCGCCGCGGACGGAACCTCTTTGAGAAAAAAACGGCAACGGAAATTAACCCGCTTGTTCGCCTCTTCGCTCTTCCCCGCCCAGATCCATTTCGATTTTTTAAACATCCTTCCACCTGTATCCGTTTTTTAAGATATTTTCTATTGTAACGTAAATTTCAAATTTGTGCAAAAGATTTTGCGCAAAAATAAAAAATTTTACGGCCTCGCACCCTCTTTTGACACGCCGCCCGTGCACCGATCCGCCGCACGGATGCCGACGCGCCCCTCCCGTATCCTTCTTGACGCGGGATCAAACTCTGCCGCAAAATTTTTACGAAATTATTCCGTTGTATTCTTCGTCTTTGTCAGTATGCCTTGACCATTCTTGCTGTTTCCGATCAGGGATAATCCTCTCCCCCGTTGGGCAAATGACACCGCCTCAGCCTGCCGATCCCTTTGAACAGCCCCTTGAAAAAACCGTATTTTTGCAGCGCCATGATCATGTACTCCGAACAGGTCGGCGTAAACACGCAGGCGTCCCTGATACGCTCGGGCGCTACCCTCTGGTACACGCGCACCGCAAAAATCGCAATGTCCCGTAAACGAAAAAAGACATACAACGCCAACGCGCCTATGCCTGACAGCACCGCAACAAGTACACTGTTCGTTATAAAATAAAGTATTGCCCCGATCGCTCCGCCCCCAATGACAGGAAGCGTTACGTTGAGCACTATGCGCAGCGGATGAAACTTCGGGCGCACAAACACCCGCTTTTCTTCGCTCCCGTGCGTTACATTCTCACACATATCTTCTTAAAAAAGAAACACACCGCTTGCCATGCTGCATATGGCAAGCAGTCTGTTTTAGGTACCCTTATTTGTTAAATCAATTACATCTTTTTCTCTCTGAGTTTCTGCTTCATCGCCTGGATGGATCTCTCAACATCCTCGGAGCCGCCGATAGCGCAGTACATCTTGTCGCCGGGAACAACGATCGCGAACTTGGACAGATCCTGCGTCTGCTTTCTCCCCTTATTGTCGTTGTATTCAACGGAAACCGTCGTCGTTGAGAAGTTGGTGATATCCTTGTAGAAATACTCTTCGGTATTCTCTTTCTTGGAATCATCCGTCATGCTGAACGTATATGTATAAAAATATACCTGCGTTGCAGAGAAGAACAACCACGTAACCTGATATTTGGAAGTTCTGACATGCCCGTCGCTGCCGATCTTCGAATAGTATTCGCCGCTGTCATCGTAACCTTCGAACATGATAGGTTTGATTTCCGAAATTTCAGATTCGTCCAAACCGATCTTGCTGATAGCACGCGCTTTCAGGTTCAGCGATTTGACTTTTGCATCGACCATGTTGTCATAATCGGCATCTTTCATCGCCGTCAGTGAGCCGAGGCAGCCGCTGACCAAGAAATATTTGCTGATGACTTTTTTCTGCTCCGCAGTTTTACCGCTCAGTTGAGCGTTTGTTATCATTCCCATAGAAGTGCACTCCTTTTGAATTCTTTAAGTATCCACAACGCGCGCTCGATGCAGCCTAGCGCGACGATCGCAGCAAATTTACAGACATTCGGGCCTATCCACGTTCAATATCTTGAACAGCTCGCTCTTATCGAACTCGGAAACCCCCGCATCGCTCGCCATCTGCAAAAGCGCATTGTAATCGGGATCCATATTATAAAACTTCCTGTAATGATGATCGTACCGCACGTATGCCCAGAAATAATAATAAATCCCCTTATTTTCAAGCGACAACGCCGCCTGTATGTACTCCTCCAGCTGATCTATATCCTTGCGCGGCGCAAGAAACGCCTTCTTCCCGCGCAATAAACTGATCGCCAAATAAAAATACAGGTCGGGTTCGTCAAAAACTTCTTCGATCGCTTTCGAAAAACATTCGATCGCTTTATCGTATATCTTTAACTTCATGTAGCAAAACGCCATCGATTTTTGCGCGGACGGATTGTCTTCATCCTTCTGCAACTCCTTCTTGTACGCCCCTACATACTTGTTCAAAAGCGGCAATGACATATCCGCTACGCTCTTATACGTCGATATGATCACAGGACTGTTGCAATACCTGCATTCACGCGCGTCGATCGGCTGCGGCGCCCCGCAATTCGGACAACAAATGCTCTTGATTTCCGTACTCATGTCGTTCTCCTGCTCCTTATTTTTTAACGGCTAAATTTCCCGTTTCGTTTCATTTATTCTTGGTCCTGAACCCTATTTCCGTCATACCATTATATGACAAAATACGACATACTTAATTATTTTTATTATAATTTAATTTATGACATTTGTCAATTCATTTTTGAAAACTTGTCACGCAACTTGTCAAAAAAATTCATAAAACAATCACAATTTCTCATGCTTTTCAACAGCGGCGCCCGTACGTACCAAAAACCGTTCGTACGCAAAAAAAACACAGACGGCAGAGGCCGAAAAACTGCCCCCGCAAACGTTTTGCGGCCGCGCAAAACGCAATACGGTAGCACAAAACGCAATACGTTCGCGCAATACGTCGTACCAACGCAAAACAGCCGCGCAAGCGCGGAAAAAAGCCGCGGGACGCAAATTCATTTGCGTCCCGCGGTTTTTATTCTTCTTCCGAATGTGTTTTACTGCGGTAGCGGGACAGAAAACTGTGCCGCACCCCTTGCGAATCGTATTCGATGAGCGTGTCCACATGGACGTTGTATGCGCTTCGGAATATATTGATGTCCGCGTTCGGATTCTCCTCTTTGAGTTCGGCTATCAGGCGTTTTACGCGCAAGCGCTTTGAGTCCTCTTCGTTGGTCGCACAGTTTTCCGTAAATTTGCAGGCACAGCGCAAAAACTCCAGCCCCGCCGCATTTTTCCAGCGCAAAATGTCCTCTTCGTGCACATAATACAGCGGACGTATCAGCTGCATGCCCTTGTGGTTCGTGCTCCATAACTTCGGCGGCATGCTCTGCATCTGCGCACCGTACAATATTCCCATCAGAATGGTTTCGATCACATCGTCAAAATGATGCCCCAGCGCGATCTTGTTGCACCCCAGCCGCCGTGCCTCCTCATAAAGATATCCGCGCCGCATCCGCGCACAAAGATAACAGGGATTTTTTTGTACCTCGAATACCGCATCGAAAATCTGCGTTTCAAAAATATGCACGGGGATCTGTAAAAGCTCCGCATTGGACCGGATCAGCGCACGGTTTCTCGGCGCATACCCCGGATCCATGACTATGAATTTCAAATCGAACTTCTTTTCGCCGTGCCGCTGCAATTCCTGCATACATTTGGCAAGCAGCATGGAATCCTTCCCGCCCGATATGCACACGGCGATCGAATCCCCTTCCTGCACCAGCTCGTATTCCTTGACGCCCTTGACAAACCGGCTCCAGATCCCTTTGCGGTACGTGGTTATGATGCTCCTTTCGATGCTTTGACAACGATCCATCATCTCTCACCGAAAGGCAGCTTGTACAGCCTTACGCCCGTGCGCGATTCCCACTCCGCGACTTTCTCCCCCGTGCAGCCGCGCG
>CALVMA010000175.1 GCA_944341655.1 uncultured Clostridia bacterium
CGGAAAGCAGCGGAAAGGAGTCGGAGAACAGAGAAAAGAACGCGGGGACGAGCGCGGCGGCGCAAACGAGCGCGGAGTAATTGCCGAGGTATTTGCCTGTCAAACCGCCGAGAACGGCGCCCAAAGCGAACACGGCGATGACGAGCGCATAGATCCCGCTTTTTTGCAAAAGCGCCGAATTTTTGTCGCGGATGCCTGCGTGGAGATGGAGAATGGTCTGTCGGATGTTGTTGGTGCAGAAGGTAGTGGCGAGTTTGGCGCCGCGGCATTCGGTAAAGGTGTTGTATTGGAGGGCGCAAAGGAATGCGACGGACACGTAGGTAAACCAATCGGAAGCGTAGGAGGGAATGAATGCGATGGCGGCGAGGGCCAGGATCTCGAACGCGGTGACGGCAAGGTGGAAGCGTTTGCCTTTGAGCAGGGCGGGCAGGAGTGCGGAAACGAGAATGCCTGCAATGTAAGCGAGGATGGAAAACAGGTACCGAGAGGCTGCGGAAAAATCGGCGGATAAGAGGTTGAGCGCGAGCAGGACGAGGTTGCCTGTCTGAGCGTTGCAAAAGACGCCGCCGTGCAGCAAGTAAGTATAGGCTTCGAGAAAGCCGCCCGCGACGGCAAAGGAAAGGAAGACGAAAATGCTGTGTTCGGCGGGTTGTTTTTGAGAAGATTTCATAAAAGTTCCTCCGTGCAGATTGCATTCATTGTATTGTATTTATTTGGAAAAGTCAACGCGGCGGCGCAAAAAAAATTGCGGAGTGATATAAGAAAAACGAATGTTTCGCGGGAAAATATTTTCACAAAAACATAACAGGAAGGTGCTTTCAAACCGTTGACAATTTTTCGCAAATTGTTATAATGTTAGATAACCTAACAATCTGTGAGGGCGCGATGGAGAAGCGGCATATCGGGTATATGGTGAAGTCGTTGAACCGAAGGTTAGACCAGGTATTGACGAACATACCGGCGATACGGGAGAACGAAACGTTGACGGGTATCCAGACATGGGTACTCCATTTTTTGTTTCGGAATGCCGATCGGGACGTATTCCAGAAGGATGTGGAAGCGGAGTTCAAGATACGCAGGTCGACGGCGACGGAGCTGATGAAGGCGATGGAGCGCGGCGGTTTGATCCGGCGTGTACCGGTGGATTATGATGCCCGTTTGAAGAAGATCGTGCTGACGGAATATGCGCAGGAGATCCGCAAGCAGCTGGGAGCGCAGATCGAGCGGTCGGAAGCGCAGATGACGGAAGGCTTTTCGCAGGAAGAGCTGGAGCAATTTCTGAGTTTTGTAGAGAGAATGCGGCGGAATCTGGAAAAAGCGGAGTGAGCGGATTGAAGAGGTATGTCGGTGCAGGGTACCGGCAGAAAGAAAGGTCAGGTAAAAATTTTAAAGGAGTTCAGAGATGGTAAAGACTTTGGCGAAAAGCATACGCGAATACAAAAAGCCGTCCATACTTTCCCCGATCTTTGTATCGATCGAAGTCATACTTGAGTGTCTGATGCCGTTGGTGATCATGCAATTTATCGGCAAGATCAACCCGAACGGAACGACATCGACGGAAGCGGTTGAGATGTCGACGATACTCACATATGGCGGGATACTGATAGGCATGGCGTTGTTATCGTTGGTTACGGGAATGTTGTCGGGCAGGTTTGCGGCGCGTGCGAGTGCAGGTTTTGCGAAGAACCTTCGCAAAGACATGTATTATGCGATTCAGGATTATTCGTTTTCGAACATTGATAAATTTTCGACGTCCAGTCTTGTTACGCGTCAGACGACGGACGTAACGAACTTGCAGATGGCGTACATGATGATCATAAGGGTAGCGATCCGTTGTCCGCTGATGTTGATATTCTCGTTGGCGATGGCGTTTACGGTAAATGTGACGATCTCCTGGATCTTTTTGGCGCTTGTTCCGGTGCTGGCGGCGGTGCTTGTGGTCGTTATTCTGAAAACGCATCCGATATTTGTGCGCGTGTTCCACAAATACGATAACATGAACCGTTCGGTGCGTGAGGATATCAAAGGCATTCGCGTGGTGAAATCTTTCGTGCGCGAAGATTTTGAAAAGAAGAAATTTGAAAACGCGTCGGAAGATGTCCGTAAAGATTTCACCTTGGCAGAGCGGATCATGGCGGTCAACGCGCCTGTGATGCAGTTCTGCATCTGGCTTTCGTTCTTGCTGATCTTCCTGATCGCTTCGCTGTTGACGGTACACAATCCCGCGGATCCTGTGGGAGAGGAGAAGCTGACGGTTCTGATCATGTACGCGTCGCAGATCCTTTCGGCGGTCATGCAGCTTTCGATGGTATTGGTCATGATCATCATAGCGCGCACGTCGGCAGAGCGTATCGTGGAAGTTTTGAGCGAAAAGAGCAACATCGTTTCTCCGGAAAACGCGGTAAAAGAAGTGAAAGACGGAGACATCGTGTTTGACAACGTGAGTTTCAAGTATTCCAAAGGTGCGGAGCGTTTTGCGCTGGCGGATGTGAACCTGCACATAAAATCCGGTCAGACGATCGGCGTTCTGGGCGGGACGGGCGCCTCGAAATCGACGCTGGTGAACCTGATCCCCCGCCTGTACGATGCTACGGAAGGGGCGGTGTATGTAGGCGGCGTGAACGTCAAGGATTACGATCTGGAAACGCTGCGCAACAAAGTGGCGATGGTATTGCAGAAGAACGTGCTGTTTTCGGGGACGATCAAAGAAAACTTGCGTTGGGGCAAGGAAGATGCGACGGACGACGAAATGCTGCGCGTGTGCAAGCTGGCGTGTGCGGACGATTTTATTCAGACGTTTCCGGATAAATACGATACATACATCGAGCAAGGCGGCACGAACGTATCGGGCGGTCAGAAACAGCGTCTTTGCATAGCGCGGGCGTTGTTGAAGGATCCGAAGGTTCTGATCCTGGACGACAGCACGAGCGCGGTGGATACGCGTACGGATGCGATGATCCGCAAGTCGTTCCGGGAAGAGATCCCGAACGTGACGAAGATCATCATTGCGCAGAGGGTATCGTCTGTGCAGGATGCCGACCAGATCATCGTGATGGACGGAGGCAGGATCAATGCGATCGGAACGCATGAAGAGCTTCTGAAGAACAACGAGATCTACAAAGAAGTGTACTATTCGCAGAACAGAGTAGGGAATGCGGCGAACGAAGGAGGTGCTTTGCATGAGTAATCGTAACATGGCTGTGCAGGGCAAGCCGAAGGTGCACACATTCAAGCTTTTGGGCAGACTGCTTTCCTATTTGTTCCACTATTATAAAGCTCGCCTGATCGCGGTATTTATCTGCATCATGGTGACTGCTGCGGCAGGTATCAGTTCGTCGCTGTTTTTGAGTCTTGTGATCGAAAAGATCATCGATCCTTTGCGGCTGGGGGCGACGTGGGAAGCGATACGTCCGGATCTGTATTTCATCATAGGCGGCATGGCGCTGATGTATATTGTGGCGCTTGCGGCGTCCTTCTTCTACAACCAGACGATGGCGGTCGTGACGCAGGGATTTTTGATGCATGTCCGCAACGATATGTTTGCGCGCATGGAATCGTTGCCGATCCGTTATTTTGATACGCATACGCACGGCGACATCATGAGTACTTATACCAACGATACGGACGCGTTGCGTCAGCTCATATCGATGAGCATACCGCAAGTGTATTATTCGATCGTTGCGTCGCTGGTGTTGTTTGTGTATATGCTTTTGATGAGCCTGTGGCTGATGCTGGTCGTGTTTTTCGGCGTAGCCATGATGGTGGTCGTTGCCAAATATGTAGGCGGCAGGAGTGCGCGGTATTTTATCCGTCAGCAGGAAGCGATCGGTAAGACGGAAGGCTACGTCGAAGAGATGATGGGCGGACAGAAAGTCATCAAAGTGTTTTGCCACGAAGAGCGCGCGAAGGAAGATTTTGACAAAATCAACGATCAGCTTTGCGACGCGTCCGACAAAGCAAACGCCTACGGCAACATTCTGATGCCTGCCGTCATGAACATCGGTCACTTTGCGTTTGTGCTGGTGGCGATCGTGGCGGGGCTGTTGGTATTGTTCAAGGCGGAAAACCTCTCGGTGACGGGCTGGGGCGCTCTGACGGGCGCGACGATCGCGACGTTTTTGAATATGTCGCGTCAGTTCTCGCTGAACATCGGGCAGGTGTCCATGCAGATCAACTCGGTCGTCATGGGCCTTGCGGGTGCGGGCAGGATCTTTGAGCTGCTGGACGAACAGCCGGAAGCGGACGAGGGATATGTCACGCTGGTGAATGCCGCGACGGATGCGGACGGCAACATTACGGAAAGCGCGGAACGCACGGGCAAATGGGCGTGGCGGCATCCGCACAAGGCGGACGGTACGGTCACGTACACCGAACTCAAAGGCGATATCCGTCTGTTTGACGTGGATTTCGGATACGTTCCCGAAAAGATCGTGTTGCACAATGTAAGCATATATGCGAAGCCCGGTCAGAAGATCGCGTTCGTGGGAGCGACGGGTGCGGGCAAGACGACGATCACGAATCTTTTGAACCGTTTTTACGACATCGCGGACGGCAAGATCCGTTACGACGGGATCAACATCAACAAGATCAAGAAAGCGGATCTGAGGCGGTCGATGGGCATCGTGTTGCAGGATACCAACCTGTTCACGGGCACGATCATGGAAAATATCCGTTACGGCAAACTGGACGCGACGGACGAGGAGTGCATCGAGGCGGCAAAGCTTGCCAATGCGCATGACTTCATCACGCGGCTGCCCGAAGGGTACAACACGGTATTGCGGCACGAGGCTTCCAACCTTTCGCAGGGCCAGCGCCAGCTGATCTCCATTGCGCGCGCGGCGGTCACGGATCCTCCCGTCATGATTTTGGACGAAGCGACGTCTTCCATCGATACGCGTACGGAGGCGGTGGTGCAAAAAGGTATGGATGCGTTGATGCAGGGCAGAACGGTATTCGTTATCGCGCACAGGCTTTCGACCATTCAGAACTCGGATGCGATCATGGTGCTGGATCACGGCAGGATCATCGAGCGCGGCTCGCATGATCAGCTGATCGCACAGAAAGGGGTTTATTATCAGCTTTATACGGGTGCGTTCGAACTTGAATGATGCCGAACGACAACGGCACCGTCCGCAAAATATACTTTTGCGGACGGTGCCGATTATATTTTTTAAGGGAACGGAGGCGGCCTTTCTCGTGCGAGGAAGGTGCGCCTCCGTTTTCTGAAAAGGTTAAGCGTTTGTTATGCGACTTTATAAAAATTTCTTGAAAAATGCAAGGATATCTGCTATAATACAAGGGCGACAGGATTGTAAGCAAAGAGCCGGCGGAATTTTGTATAAAAGAGAAAGCAAGGAGCGCCGGCGGGAGAGAATAGGCGGCGGGAAAAGGCTGCAAAGAAGCGAAAGACAAAGGCAGAATTATGAAAGTTTTGATTACGACAGATTTTTATGCGCCGACGATCAACGGAGTGGTCACCTCGACGGTCAATTTATGCAAAGGCCTGCGGGCGCGCGGGCATGAAGTCCGCGTTTTGACGCTGCGTCAGAAAGAGAATGCGAGGGAAGAGAATGTATGGTATCTGCCCTCGGTCGGGCTGGATGCGATCGTTGCGCCTACGGTACGGTTTCGTACGGGGTTCCCGTCGGGGATCTTGAACGAAGTATTGGCATGGAAACCGGACATAGTGCATTCGCAGTGCGAGTTCTGCACATTCGGGCCGGCGAAGAAGATCGCAAACAAACTGGACGTGCCGCTGGTCAATACATATCATACCGTTTACGAAGAATATGCGCGGTACCTGTTCAAATTCAGCAATAAATTCGGCAAGTTTGCGGCAAAAAAATTCACGAAAGACCGTTTGCGCGTGGTGGATGCGGTGATAGCGCCGACGCCGAAGACGTGCGAGCTGTTGCAAAGTTACGGAGTAGAAACGGATATTTATGTCGTGCCGTCGGGGTTGGATCTGGCGGGGTTCCGAACGGCGGAGCACGGCGAAATGTATGAGCGCGTGCGCGCGTTGGCGAACGGCAGGCGCTGTATGCTGTTTATCGGGCGGATCGCCAAAGAAAAGAACATCGGGGAGCTGATCGATTATTTCCGCCGCCTGGACGATAAGGAAAGCGTTTTGATGATCGGCGGCTACGGCCCCGAGAAAGAAGAGCTGGAAAAGCGATCGGAAGATCTGAAAGACAGGGTGATTTTTCTGGGCACGGTTCCGCCTTCGCAGGTTGCGGAGTGTTATGCGGCGGCGGACATATTTGTGAGCGCGTCGACGAGCGAAACGCAAGGGCTGACGTATTTTGAAGCGTTGGCGAGCGGCACGCCCGTGCTTTGCAGGGAGGATCCGTGCGTGCGCGGGATTGTCCGCGAAGGAGAAAACGGGTATCTGTTTACGGATTACGAGGGGTTTGTGAAAGGGCTGGACAGTATCGCTGCGCTGGACAAAGAGAAAGCGGAGAAGGTATGCAGGGCGTCGGCGGAGGAATATTCGATCGAAACGTTTGCGCGCCGCGCGGAAGAGGTGTACATCCGCGCGATCGAGCGTAAAAATTCGCAAGATTCGGTGCTTTATTTGCAAAACCAGGGATAAAAACGCTGTTTTTTGCCGTGAAAGCGGCAGAAATTTCCTGAAATGCTTTACAACCGCAGGATTTTGTGTTATACTCATTAAAAAGACACAAGAGATAGTATAGGAGCGCTGTTTATGAAATGTATGTACTGCGGTTGTACGGAGAGCAAGGTGATCGACAGCCGTTCAACGGATGAGGACAGGACGATCCGCCGCCGCCGCGAGTGTATTCAATGCGGGAGGCGGTTTACGACATACGAGACGATCGAAACAACGCCGGTGCTTGTGATCAAGAACGGGGGGAACAGGCAGGCTTTTGATCCGAACAAACTGAAAAACGGGATCATCAAGGCTTGTGAAAAGCGGCCCGTGTCGATGTCGAAGATCGATCGGCTTGTGGACGACATCAAAAAGCAAGTCTACAACTCTCTCGAACAGGAAATATCCTCGAAGAAGCTCGGGGAAATGGTCATGGCGGGGTTGAAGGAGATCGACGAGGTCGCATACGTCCGTTATGCGTCCGTGTACCGCCAGTTTACGGACATATCGTCGTTTATGGCGGAGCTGGAAACGCTGATGCGTGAAAACAAGACCAAAGAATTGCCGCAGAAGCCCGAATAAAGGGCTTCTGTTTCTGTATGGAGGAGAGCGGATGAGCAGACAAGTCAACATCGGAGGAGTGACGGTAGGCGGCGGCGCGCCGGTGCGCGTGCAGTCGATGACGACGACGCCGACTTCGGACGTGGCGGCCACATTGGCGCAGATCGGGCGTTTGCGGGAAGCGGGCTGTGAGATCGTGCGGGTGGCGGTGCGCGGCGAAGAAGACGCCGCGGCATTGTGGGCAGTCAAGCAGGCGGCGGGGATCCCCGTCGTGGCGGATATACATTTTTCCTCAAAACTTGCGGTGCTTGCCATAGAGAACGGGGCGGACAAAGTCCGCATCAACCCGGGAAACATCGGTACGGAAGCGGATATCCGCAGGGTGGCGGACTGTATCCGTGCGCACAAGATCCCTGTCCGCGTGGGGGCAAACACGGGGAGCATCGAGAAACATTTTCTCGAAAAATACGGCAGGAGCGCGGCGGCGCTGGTGGAGAGCGCGCTGTACAACGTAGGGATCCTGGAAAAATACGGGGTTTCGGACATCGTGATCTCGGTTAAGGCTTCGTCTGTGCCGCTGACGGTGGAGGCTTACCGCTTGCTGGCAAAAAGGGCGGATTATCCTCTGCATGTCGGGGTTACGGAAGCGGGCACGAGGGAGAGCGGGATCGTAAAGAGCAGTGTAGGGATCGGGGCGTTGCTGTTGGACGGGATCGGGGATACCGTACGCGTTTCGCTGACGGACGATCCCGTGGAAGAGATTTATGCGGCGGAGCGCATTCTGCGCGCGTGCGGCTTGCGGAAAGACTATGTGGAAGTGGTTTCCTGTCCGACTTGCGGCAGGTGCGAGTGGGAGAGCATGCGTCTTGCGCAGGAGGTGGAGAAGCGTGTTTTCGGGATCAGGAAACGCGCGAAGCTTGCGGTCATGGGGTGCGTGGTAAACGGGCCGGGGGAAGCGAGCGACTGTGACCTTGGGATTGCGGGCGGAAAGGACAAATGCGTTCTGTTCCGTCACGGCGAGCCGTGCAGGACGGTAGCGGCGGCGGATGCGCGGGCGGAATTTTTGAAGGAAGCGGAAGCGCTTTTGTGCGGGAAAGAAAAGGACGAGCGATGACACAGGCAGAATTTTTGAAAAAGATCCGCGATCTGGAAGGGTTGAAGAGTGCCGTATTGCGGAAGATCGTAATAAATACAAGGAAAAAAACGTGCGTGTTCGAGGTGATCACGGACAGGCCTTACACACCGCAAGACGAGCGTGCGGCGGCGCAGATCGTGCGCGAGGCGGCGCCCGCGTCTTTTTCTGCGGAGCTGAAGCTGATCAAGCTTGTTGCGGATCCGCAGCTGGTGCGGCATAAGATCCTGGAATATCTGGACAAAAACCATCGTGCGGCGGCGGCGTGTATCCGGGCGGAGGACATTACGGTCGAGGCGGGTTCTCCCGTTCGGTTCGGGTTCGGCGTGGACGCGGCGGAGCGCGGTTTTTTTGAAAAGAACGAGCAGCTGCTTTCGGGCGTGAAGGCGATGCTGGAGCGCAATTTTTGCGACGTGTTTGAAGGGGTGCTGATCGACAAAGAGAAAGGCGGTTTTGCGGACGAAGAGACGGAGGAGGAAGAAGAGCCGTTCGATTACAGGCCGGCGCGGACTTTTCCGATCGAAGATTTCGAGGCGATCGACGAGCCGAACGTGCCGAAGATCGCCTCGTACATTGCCGATTGCGATTTTACGAGCAGTTCTCTGACGGTATGCGGCCAGGTTACGTTTTTGCAGGAGAGGGAAACCAAACCCAAGACGGACGAGAAGGGAGAAGTGGTCAAGGCGGGCAAACCGTATCTTCGTTTTACGCTCAGCGACGGGACGGGCATGCTGTCCTTTTCCTATTTTCCGCGCAAAAAGACGGCGGACAAGATCCGTGCGGTCAAAGAGGGGGATTGGATCACGGCGACGGGCGAAAACGAGATGTACAACGGGCGGCTGAGTTTTACGGGCAGGTATATCAATCTGGGGCATGCTCCGGAGGGGTTTGTACCCGAAAAGAGAAAGGGGAAATCCGTTCCCGTGCATTATTCGAAAGTTTCGCCTGAGGAGCTGGTCGATTACAGCCAGATGAATTTGTTCGAGCATACGGAAATGCCCGAAGATCTGGTGAAAAACACATTTGTGGTGTTCGACTTGGAAACGACGGGGCTCGTGAATTCGCCGACCGGCGGGAAGATGGACGCGATCACGGAGATCGGCGCGGTGAAGGTGATCGGGGGCGAGATCAAAGAGAAGTTTTCCACGCTGGTCAATCCCGAGCGCAAGCTGGACGAGGAGATCGTGAAGCTGACGGGGATCACGGACGAAATGCTCAAAGACGCGCCGAAGATCGGGGAAGTGATCCCCGATTTCGTGAAATTCTGCGACGGATGTCTTTTGGTCGGGCACAATGTGCAGTTCGACTATAAATTTGTGCGGTATTATGCGGAGAAAGAGGAATACCCGTTTGAGTTTAAAACGTACGACACGCTTGCGATCGCGCAGGGGATGTTGTTTTTGCCCAATTACAAGCTGAATACGCTGGCGGACCATTACGGGATCGTATTCAATCATCACCGTGCGTGGTCGGACGCGCTGACGACGGCAAAAATCTTTATTGAGCTGATAAAAGCGAAAAAATGCTTGCCAAAAGCATAAGAAAGTGGTATAATTTAGACACTGAATACCGTTAGCCTGAAGATTGAGAGTGGTTTACCGCTCTCAAATCTTTTTATGTAAGGGGGCGAGAGCCCGAAAAGGAGCGGAAATGAAAGTAAAATCGACGGAAGAGATCCGCGCGGTATTGGAGCCGATCGCGCTTTCGCAGGGTGCGGAGATCTATGAGATCGTGTTCAAGCAGGGCAAAAATCCTTCCCTGACGGTGTATTTGGATACCGAGCGGGAAGGCGGCATCGACCTGGACGCGTGCGAAGCGTTTCATAATGCGGCGGATCCTGTTCTGGACGAACTGGATCCCACGTACGGGATGCCGTACACGCTGAACGTGAGCAGTCCGGGGCTGGACCGTCCTTTCAAAAAAGATAAAGATTATCTGAAAAACATCGGCAAGAAGGTAGAGGTCAAGCTGTACGCGCCCTATCGCGGGGAAAAGTTTTTTGAAGCGGTGCTTGTCGAATACAACGGTGTGGCGGGCAATGTCACGTTGGACAAGAACGGCGAAGTGTTTAAATTGAATCTGACGCAAATCGTAAAAATGTCGCAAGCGATCGATTTCGATTGAGCGGCAAACCAATCAAAAAGAAAAATCGAGGAGAATGCAATGGTTAGCAAGGAGTTCTTTGAGGCTTTGGCAGATCTGGAAACGGAAAAGGGGATCAGCCGCGAAGCATTTATCGAGGCGCTGCGCACTGCGCTTATATCGGCATACAAGAAGCAGTACGAAGGCGGCGCGGGTGAAGTGGATATTCGGATCAATCCCGAAAAGAACAGCATTAAATATTATACCGTGCGCACGGTCGTGGAGGAAGTGACCGACCGCGAGAAAGAAATTTCTCTGGCCGAAGCGCAGCTTCTGAAAAAGAGTTACAAGATCGGCGACGTCGTGAGCGAAGAATTTGTTCCGAAAGATTTCGGGCGGATTGCGGCGCAGACGGCGAGGCAGGTGATCTTGCAAAAGCTGCACGAAACGGAGCGCGACAACACTCTCAACGAATTTTCGGATAAAAAAGACGAACTCATGAGCTGTGTGGTTCGTAAAGTGGACGCGAAGAACGTGTACGTCGAGCTTGGCAAAGGGCAGATCGAAGGCGTGATGCTTCCGCAGGATCAGGTGCCCGGCGAGCGTTACGAAGTGAATGACCGCATCAAAGTGTATGTGAAGAACATCAAAAACAGCGGCAAGGGCGCGCAGGTGCTGGTATCGCGCACGTCTGCGGGGCTTGTCAAGCGTCTGTTCGAGAACGAAGTGCCGGAGATCAAGTCGGGTGCGGTGATCGTGAAGAGCATTTCGCGCGAAGCTGGCCAGCGCACGAAGATGGCGATCTGCAGCGAAGATCCGCAGGTCGATGCGGTAGGCGCATGCGTCGGCAACAAAGGCGCGCGCGTGAACGCGGTCGTTGCGGAGCTGGGCGGCGAAAAAGTGGACATCATTCAATGGAGCGAAAATCCTTTGGAATTCATTGCAAAGGCGTTGTCTCCCGCGAAAGTGATCTCGGTGACGCAGGTCGACGAGAAGTCGGCGATCGCGGTGGTGCCGGACGACAAGCTGTCGCTTGCGATCGGCAGGGACGGACAGAACGCCCGCCTTGCGGCGCGGCTGACGGGTTGGAAGATCGATGTCAAGAGCGAGAGCGCGGCTGCGAAGATGGAAGAGCTGCACCGTGCGGCGGAGGAAGCGGAAGGCGATGCGCAGCCTGCCGCGGAGGAATGATCGCGCCGAGGTGATTTTGTGAAGACAAAAAAGATCCCTATGCGTATGTGCGTGGCCTGTCATGAAATGAAACCGAAAAAAGAAATGCTGCGCATCGTGAAGCCCAAGGAGGGCGACGCATTCATCGATTTTACGGGTAAAGCCGCGGGACGTGGCGCGTATATCTGCGATCATCCCGATTGTATCAGGAAGCTGAAAAAAGCGAGGCTTTTGAACAAGACCTTTTCGGCGGAGATCCCTCTTTCGGTGTATGACGCGATCGAGGAGGCATTTTTTGCAAAAAAGTAACGCAGAGCGTTATATCGGGCTTTGCATGAAAGCGGGAAAGCTTACGTGCGGGTTCAACGCCGCGGAAGTGCAGAAAGGGCGCATTTACCTGTTGCTGTTGTGCAACAGCGCTTCGGAAAACGCAAAAAAGAACGCGAAAAAACTCGGTGAGAGATTCGGCTGCAAAATTCTGCTCCTGGTGGGCAAACCTTTGGAAGAGGTAACGGGGCGGGAAAATTGCAAGTTGGCCGCCGTGCGCGACG
>CALVMA010000176.1 GCA_944341655.1 uncultured Clostridia bacterium
AGCAAATTTTTGCGGGAGCCGTCGCTCAATTATACGGTTTTCCACGGCGAAGCGCTCAAGGGAAATCAGATGTCGGCCCTGATCTCTGCGGCGCGGTGCGTTCCGTTTTTATCGGAAAAGCGCATCGTGAAAGTTACGGACTTTTATCCTTCGGAAAAAGAATATGAGCTGTATTTGAAAGAATATTTTGAAAATCCGCATAAGGATGCAATTTTGTTGATCGTAAATTCGGCCCTTTTCAAGGGTAAGTCATTCGATCTGAAAAAAGCTCCGAACGTCACGTGGGTGGATTGTTCCCGTGCGGACGAGGAAACTGTTTTGCGTTGGATCTATACGCAATTCCGCCGCGCGGGGATTGCGGCAGATACGGATTGCTGTGAGCGGATCATGCGGTATTGTCTTTTTGATATGGCAAGGATCAGCGGCGAAACGGAGAAGCTCATCGCGTATGCGTCCGATACGAAGCAGATCACATGGAAAGATGTGGATGCGGTCGTATATCGGGATACCGAATATAAGACGTATGAAATGTCCAATGCGTTGGGCATGAAAAATTACGGCAAATTTATATCCGTACAGGGCGAACTGCTCGCCAAAGGAATGGATGAAAGTTCGGTTTTGAGTGCCCTGTGCCTTTACTATCGCGGGATGTTTGAGATCTTGCTGTTGCGCAAAACGGATGCCGAAACGGCAAAGATTTTGGGAATGAAAGAATATTCGGTCAAGATGAACCGCAGGCAGGCGGAGAGCATCGGTGCGAGCCGTGTACGCGAGTGTTTTCGTTGCATTCACGGGGCGCTCTGTGCGGTGCGGTCGGGGGAAATGACTGCGTCCGCCGCTCTGGAAACGGTAAATGCTCAATTATTTTTTGGCGGAAATGCAAATAACGCCGAATAATTGCAGGTTTTTGCTTTCTTTTTTTTATGTTTTCATGTAAAATAGTAAAGTACGAAAGAGCTGACGGAGAAATCTATGGATAAATTTTTTTCCAATGTAGCGAAAGCGTTTTCGGATTTCGGATTTGCCGAGGCATTGAGCCTGATTTTGTTTGCGGCAGCGTTTTATTATGTTTTCAGGATCCTGAAAATGAATAACGTCCGAAGCGTGATCGTGGTATTTGCATTGCTTGTTCTTGCGACAGGCATCATATTTATGTCGGATCCCAAATTGAAAGGGGACGTATTTATGGTGATCCCGATCGTGCTTTCGGGCCTCGTTTTGGTCATTTTCAACGTCGAGGTGAAGCGCGACATACTGAACCTGAATACATTGAACCGTCTGTCCGAAAAGAGAGAGCATCAGCCTTTTGCGACAAAGGACGAGGTTGAACGCTATATTTCCGAGATCATCAAGGCGCTGCAGAATTTATCCAAAGACAACATCGGTGCGCTCATTATTTTGTCGAATGACAACATACCTGCCCAGGTGTTGGAGAGCGGCGTGATCCTGGATGCGAACATTTCGTCGCAGCTGATCGAAGGGATATTTTTTGTGAAAGCGCCGTTGCATGACGGAGCCATGATCATAAATAACTATAAAATTCAGGCGGCAGGCTGTTTTCTGCCGTTGACGCAGAATGTAAATATCCCTAAGGAATTGGGTACGCGTCATCGTGCGGGGATCGGCATCACGGAGACCTCGAATGTGATCGCTCTGATCGTATCGGAAGAAACGGGGATCATCACGATCGCGCAGAGAGGGAAAATTTCCAGGTATGCGGATTATGATCTTTTAAAACGGACGCTCAGCGATTACTACTGGAAAGATCTTTCCACGGACGGGAGGAAACGGATATGAGAGAAAAAAGTTTTTGGCGGAAAGTTGCCGGGATCTTTATTGACAACGTACCGATCAAACTTCTTGCGATCGTTTTGGCCGTATTTGTGTTTATTGTGATCAACTACGGCGGTTAATAAAAGTTTTACCGGAGAAAAACAAATGGATTCTTGCATTGTTGCGCCTGAAATATTATTGCCCGTAAAGGGAACGGATATGACAGCCTGGGCGGTGATCGCCTGCGATCAGCGCACGTCGGATGCGGCTTATTGGGCGGAGCTGGAACAAAAAGTCGGGGATAAACCGTCTACGCTGCGTTTGACGCTTCCGGAAATTTGGCTGGAAACGGGCGGATGGGAAAACAAAATCGAAGCCGTTTCGGATTCCATAAAGGAATACCGGGCGCGCGGTGTATTTGCCAAGCTGCCCAAAGGGTTTGTTCTGGTGCAGCGGGACACGGCATATTCTCCGTCGAGGACGGGCATTGTGCTGGCTGTCGACCTTGAAAAGTATTCGTACCGAAAGGAGAGCGGTGCGCAGATCCGTGCGACGGAAGCGACCATTTTGGAACGTATTCCTCCGCGCCTGAAGATACGGGAAAAAGCGGAGATCGAATTTCCTCATATCATGTTGCTTTTTGATGATCCCGACGACATTGTTCTGGGCCCTTTAAAAGCGGATCGGTCATTGGAAACGCTGTATGATTTTGAACTGAATATGGGCGGCGGGCACGTACGCGGAAAATTTGTTTCGGATTACGGGCCCGTGATCGAAAGGTTTGAGAAGGTTCGCAAAAACGGCGTGCTTTTCATGGTGGGCGACGGCAATCATTCGCTTGCCACGGCAAAGGCATCCTGGGAAAATATCAGGGAAGGTTTGCCGGAAGAAAGGCGCAAGACGCATCCTGCCAGGTACGCGCTTTGCGAAGCCGTGAATATTTATGACGCAGGAATCCGTTTTGAGGCAATCCACCGCATCGTGAAGGGTGTGGACGCCAATGCTTTTGCAAAGGATTTCCCTTGCGAAGGAAAAGGGAGCGGAGCGTTGTGCATCGGAGGCAAATTTTATCGGGTGTCTATGCCGGAAGACGCAGCGGCGGCGGTTCGGAGTGCGGACGGCTATATTTCCCGCTTTACGGGCAACGGAGTAGCCGTGGATTATATTCACGGCGAAAATGCCTTGGCGGAATTGACGGCTGCGCATGCGGATTATGTCGGGGTGCTGTTGCCGAAAATGGACAAGTCCGAGCTGTTCGGTCAGGTTTTGCGTTACGGCAGTCTGCCGCGCAAAACATTTTCTATGGGAGAAAGTGAAGAGAAAAGATATTATATAGAAGGCAAGGAGATCAGATAGATGAAGCCGGTCGTGTGTAAATTCGGAGGTTCGTCGTTGGCGGACGGAACGAACATTGAAAAAGTTTGTGAAATACTTGCAAAGGATCCCGCCCGCAAGTATGCGGTCGTTTCCGCGCCGGGGAAACGATTTTCGGGCGATGTAAAGGTGACCGATCTTTTGTACGAATGCTATCGGGAAGCGCAGGAAAACGGAGATTGCTCCAAAACATTTGAGAAGATACGCAAACGTTTTGTTTCGATCGTAGAAGAGCTCGGAATGGAGGGCTTTGACATCGGATCTGTTCTCGACGAGACGGAGCGGGAAATCGATTTGCGCAAGAGCGTGGATTTTACGGCATCGCGCGGCGAATATTTAAACGCGCGCATTATTGCCGCGAAGCTGGGCAGGGCTTTTGTCGATGCAAAAGACATCATTTTTTTCAATAAAAGCGGGGCGCTCGATGAGGCGAAAACGTATCCCGCCATTGCGGAGAAACTGGAAAAATGCGGCGATGCGGTGATCCCCGGATTTTACGGAACGGATGCCGATGGGAATATTAAGACGTTTTCCCGCGGCGGTTCGGATATCAGCGGTTCTATCGTGGCTCGTGCCGTCAACGCGGAATTGTATGAAAACTGGACGGATGTCAGCGGATTTTTGGCATGTGATCCGCGCATCGTGAACAGTCCCGAAAAGATCGAGGTGATCTCGTTCAAGGAATTGCGGGAACTTTCTTACATGGGCGCCAATGTGTTGCATGCCGATTCGATTTTCCCTGTAAGGAAAGGGGATATTCCGATCAAGATAAAGAATACTTTCCGCCCCGAAGATGCAGGCACGCTGATCCTTCCTTCCAAAAAATATGTTTTCCACGGCAATACCGTTACGGGTATCGCGGGTAAGAAGGATTTTACCGTTTTATTTTTGGAAAAATCCATGATGAACGGAGAAATAGGTTTTGCGCGAAAAGTCCTTTCGGTTTTGGAAGCGCACGGCATAGGTTTTGAGCATATGCCTTCGGGGATCGATACGCTGTCGCTGGTTTTGGAAAGCCGTTATCTTATGGGCGGGCTGCTGGAACAGCTGATCGAGGAAATAAAAGATGCCGTGCATCCCGATTATATCCGTGTTTTGGAAAATATTGCGTTGGTCGCAACGGTCGGACACGGAATGGCGTCCAGCATCGGAACTTCGGCGCGGTTGTTTGCCGCGTTGTCCGAAGCGGGAATCAATGTCCGCATGATCGATCAAGGATCCAGCGAGCTGAACATTATCGTCGGGATAGACAACGATGATTACGAAAAATGCGTCCGTGCGATTTATCATGAGTTTTTTGAAAAAAAGACGGATATGAATTAGTGGTTAAAAACCGTTATGTTTAAAAACAAAAAGGACATCGGCACGCCGATGTCCTTTTTGTTATGGGGGGCATGTATTTTTTGAATAGCTCTTCCGATGGACTGAAAAAAGATTTTTCTTTTGATAAATCACAGCCTGCGGCAAATGTTTGCCGCAGGCTGTGAAAATTAAATTCTGTTTTCGAAACGGTTTTCGTTCTTTTTCGGCGTGCGCAGGCGGTCAAAGAGTTTGATGGCGATACCTGTCACGGGGAATGCAAGCAAAACTACCACGATGATATACAGTACGGAAACAAAGTCCGGCACATATCTTTCGCCGAGGAAAGTTTCCGGCAGCAACGCGATCCCGAGAATGCACAATATAAACATGGCGGCAAAGAGCAAAGCGCGGAACATGTTAAAGGGAACGCATACGCGGTAGAGCATGACAAGTCCGGTAAAGGAAATGATGAGCGTGGAGATCTCCTCGTAATGATCGGCGAAATACTGCGGCTGCAGGTTGCACAATATGCGCGTGCTCTGCACGGCAAGCACGAGGACGATGGCACACGGGAATGCCCGCGATAAAACCGTTGGTAAGAATTTTCCCTGCACGCGGTTGGTGTTCGGCTGCAATGAAAGGAAGAAAGAGGGTATGCCGATGACGAAAAATTCCAACAGCATGAGATTGTTGGTTTTGAAAGGATACAGCTCCCATCCTATGATGGAGATGATGGCGAAGATGGTCGTAAAGAAGGTCTTCATCAGGTAAAGAGAGGACGAATTCTGGATATTGTTGATGACGCGGCGTCCTTCAAAAACGACGCGCGGCATGGACGAAAAGTTATTGTCCAAAAGCACGATATGGCTTACGTTTTTCGCCACATCGCTGCCGGAGGCAACGCTGACGGCGCAGTCCGCCTCTTTCATGGCGAGGATATCGTTGACGCCGTCGCCCGTCATCGCCACGGTGTTTCCTTCGGATTTGATCGCCTTGACCAGGATGGCTTTCTGTTCCGGAGTAACGCGCCCGAAAACGGTATATTTGTTTGCGACGGAGATGACTTCTTTTTCGTTCAAACCTTCCAAAGAAATATATTTTTCCGCGTTTGCGACGCCTACGCGGCGCGCCACTTCGGAGACCGTGATCGGGTTATCGCCCGATATTACCTTGATGGAAACGTCGTTTTCTTTAAACCAGCGAATGGTTTGGGCGGCGTCGTCGCGGATATTGTCCGCAATGGAAACGATGGCGATCGGTTTAAAAGCCGCAGGAAGTTTGTCGCCGTTGATTTTTCCTGCCGAAAGCGCGACGACGAGCACGCGCAGGCCCATGGCGGCATATTGATTTATGATCTTATTGATTTTTTCGGGCACGGTTCCGAGCACGAATTCGGGGGCGCCGATGGCGACCGTACCGATTTCGCTGAATGTTACGGCAGAAAGTTTTCTTTTGGAAGAAAAGGGCATCGTCGCAACGGGGGAAAGGGTCGTATTGTGTCCGAAATAATTATAAAGGGCTATGGATGTCTGATTGTTGTCCTGCAATGAATTCAGACAGGATCCTACGATTTCGTTGACGGTAAAATCCGTTGGATTGGAAAGCAGCATACAGTCGTTGACTTTCATTCTTCCGTCGGTGATCGTTCCGGTTTTGTCCAGACAAAGAACATTCACGCGCGCCAGGCCTTCCAAAGAATACAAGTCCTGTACGAGCGTGTTGTGCGCCATGAGCCTTAAAATACCGAGGGTAAGCGCGATACTCGTTAACAAGAGCATGCCCGAAGGGATCATGCCGATCACGATGGAAACGGTGCGCTGTATCGTGTCGTTGAGCTGCGTCAGTCCGGATGCGGGGTTGTAATTCATCCAGTTAACGGGGAACATAAATCCGGCGACCGGAATGATAAGCAAGCCGACGATGAGTATAATGAATTTGGTGGAGCGCATCAGCTCGGAGTTGGGCTTTTTGTATTTTTTCGCTTTGGAGGAAAGAGAATTCAGATAAGTATTCTTTCCTACTTTGTCGGCGCGGGCTTTGCAGGTGCCGCTGGAAATAAAACTGCCGGCATAGAGCAAATCGCCCGCCTCTTTTTTTACGGGAATAGATTCGCCGGTGAGCAACGATTCGTTGACTTCGATGTTGCCTTCGGCCAGAATGCAATCCGCGGGGATCTGGTTTCCCAAAGAAAGCAAGATGATGTCGTCCAATACGACGTCTTTGGAATGGATTTCCTGCTTTTCGCCGTTACGGATGACGGTGGCGGTCGGGGTAGTCAATAAAGAAAGTTTATCGATTTTTCTTTTCGCGATGATTTCGGTCACGATCCCGAACCCGATGTTGAGGGAAAAGATAATGACGAACAAGAATTGGGAAGGGCTGGCGCCGGAATAAGCGAGCGCGGTTGCGGCAAGCACGCAGAGCAGGTTGAAAAAGGTACACAGATTGCCGATCAAAATGCTTGCGTAAGATTTGGAGTATTTCTGGTTTGTGTCGTTGAATAAAAATTGCGAAAAGCGTTCGTTGACCTGCGAAGAGGAAAGTCCGCTGTTCAGATCGGGGTTAAACCGACGGACGTTTGTACCCGAAGGAATGACCGCTTTTTTCCGACGGAATTGTTTTTTTATTTTTTTCAGATCCTGTTCGGGGATCTGGTCGGCGGGCGCATTGTCGGCACCGTTAAGCTTTTGCCGGACAAAGTCCTCGACTTTCTCGGGATGCTCTGACGGTTTGTCGGGTATTCGGTTTCCGGTGTCTGCGCCTTTCGTATCGACGCGGGAAGCTGATCTTTTACTCATACGTTCTCCTGTGTTTAACGTCGGTTTTACTTCAAACATTATACCATAAAATATATCGGATTACAAATAAATTATTCGTCAAATTTTTTTTATCGGCAGTATCGCCGAAAAAAAACTTTGAAAATGTACAAAACAGCGTCCTTTTTATTGCAAAAAGAGCAAAATTGTTTTAAAATAATATTCGAGAAAAACTCGGAGGCTGAATCTATGATTGATATTAATTTTTTGCGCAGTAATCCGGATGCGGTGAGAGAAAATATCCGCAAAAAATTTCAGGAAAAGAAACTTCCTTTGGTGGATGAGGTTTTGGATCTGGATGCGAAACGCCGTGAATTGCAGGCGGAAGGCGATTCCTGCCGTGCGAAACGCAATGCGCTGAGCGCGCAGATAGGCAAGTTTATGCGCGAAAAAAAGAGTGAGGAAGCGGAGAAAGTCAAGGCGGAAGTTGTGGAGAACAACGAGCGGATCGCCGCTATCGAAAAACAGACGGAAGAAATTTCCGCAAAACTTAAACAGGATATGATGTCGATACCGAACATCATTGCGGATGATGTTCCGATCGGCAAGGACGATTCGGAAAATGTAGAAAGAGAGCGTTTTCTCGTTCCTGCGGAAAAACCGTTTGAAGTTCCTTATCATTTGGATATTCTGGAAAATCTTTGCGGGATCGATCTGGATTCGGCCCGCCGTACGAGCGGTCAGGGATTTTATTACTTGCTCGGCGATGTGGCGCGCCTGCATTCCGCAGTATTGACATACGCGCGCGATTTTATGATCGATAAAGGCTTCACATACGTGATCCCTCCGTTTATGATCCGAAGCGACGTCGTTTCGGGCGTCATGTCTTTTGAGGAAATGGACGGCATGATGTACAAGATCGAGGGAGAGGATCTTTATCTGATCGGAACGAGCGAACATTCGATGATCGGCAGGTTTATGAACACTGTTTTGGATGCAAAAGAACTTCCTCTGACGCTGACCAGTTATTCTCCCTGTTTCCGCAAAGAGAAGGGCGCGCACGGCATAGAAGAGCGCGGGATCTACAGGATCCATCAATTTGAAAAACAGGAAATGATCGTCATTTGCAAACCGGAAGAAAGCAATGACTGGTTTAAAAAACTGTATTCCTATACGGTCGAATTATTCGTTTCCATGCAGATCCCCGTGCGGACTTTGGAATGTTGTTCGGGCGACCTTGCCGATTTAAAATACAAGAGCATAGACGTGGAAGCCTGGAGCCCGAGGCAGAAAAAATATTTTGAGGTTGGGAGCTGTTCCAATTTGACCGATGCGCAGGCGCGGCGTTTGGGGATCCGTTATAAAACGGAGAAAGGAAATGCGTTTGCGCATACGCTGAACAATACGGTGGTGGCGCCTCCGCGGATGCTGATCGCTTTATTGGAAAATCACCTGAATGAGGACGGAAGCGTCAATATCCCCGAGGTGTTGCGTCCGTATATGGGCGGAAAAGAAAAAATCATTCCCAAGAAAAATTGACCGAAGATGACCGAAATCAAAATAACGCCGTGAGAAAAACTCACGGCGTTTTGTTTTACGTTTTATCAGGATTCGGAAGCGGCATCGGGCGATTTTTTTACCACGATGACCGCCGTTTCCGCAAAGCGTTTGGCGGATTCGATCGCATTTTCGCATCTGGAGCGGGTGGGATAGGGTTCTCCTGTGCAAAGGAGCTGTTTGGAACCGCTCAAAAGCTTAAAGAAGTATTGCCTTTTTTTATTTTGAGAGATGACGAGGTTGTCTTTCAGTAAATTGTTTTTGTAAGTTTTGATCCCGTTCCGTGCCCCGCTGAGCGAAGTGTAATCGATGCTCGTGAGCAATTTTTCTCCGTTGCTTGCCCGCAATTCAAAGAAATAGGCGGAAGCGTTGTCGTTTTGCTGGATGATCCATTTTCCCGTATACGATTGGCGCCTGTCGTCGTCATCGTCTTTCCCGTTGCTCTTTTTATCCGTCTGATCAGAGGGAGCTTGCATATCGTCCGCAGGGAGCACAGGGGTTGTTTCTTCGCCAGCGGGCGCGGCCGCGGGTTCGGATGCCTGAATTTCGCGCGTTGTTTGTCCCGTCTGAGAATTTACAGGGACAAAAACACGATCCGTTTTTTCCGCGTTTTCCGTTTCTGACGGCTGATCGGAAGTGTCGGCGGGCATAACGGATCGCTGATCGGGCAAATCTTCTGCCGAAGTGCTTTCGATGTGTTGTGCCTGCGTTTTATTATTCTTTTTTGCTTTTTTGGCATGTACGATGATCGCTGCAATGATAACGATCAAAAGTGCGGCAACAAAAGCGACTGCGATCCAAAAGAAAAGTGGATTGTTCTTGAAATATTCGATGATAGCGTTCACTGTTCCGCCCCCTAAATTTATTGATTATATGGTAATACAAAAATGTGAAATTGTCAAGTGCAAGCCGTCTTTTTTGATTCCGATTGACAAATTTTTCAAAATACGTTAAAATAAACTATCAGAATCGGGTGGATTTATGAAAAAATTTCAAGTTATTATAATCGGCGGCGGAGCATCGGGAATGTTTTGTGCATTGCGCCTTTCGGATCTCGGCATTAAGGACGTTGCGGTCATAGAGCGCAACGACCGCCTCGGCAGGAAACTTTCCGCCACGGGGAACGGGCAGGGCAATATCAGCAACGAAGACATGTCCTCCGCCAAATTTTTATCCTCAACGGGCGACGCAAAAACGGTTTTGCGTCGTTTTGGCAAGGAAGCTCTTTTGCAGTATATGTCGAGTTTGGGCGGCTTATTCAATGCGGACGAAACGGGCCGCATTTATCCGGCATCCAGGCAAGCGTCGTCCGTTACGGATCTATTGCGTTTTGCTCTTACGGACAGAGGGATCGCGGCGTGTTTGGGCGAAAAAGCGGAGTTTGCCGAAAAGAGAGGGGCGTTTATCGTCCGTACGCAAAAAGAAGAATATCTTGCCGATTTTTTGGTTTTGGCATGCGGAGGTAAGGCTTCCCCGCATTTCGGCACGGACGGATACGGCTATGCGTTGGCAAAATCTTTTGGCCATACGGTAACGGATTTATCGCCGTCGCTCGTGCGTCTTCGTACCGATCCTGCGCTGATCCGCGGACTGAAAGGGATACGGACGGATTGCCGTGTGTCTTTGAAAAAAGAGAACGGATCAAAAAAACGTACGCTTTTTTTGCAGGAACAGCGCGGAGATGTTTTGTTTACGGATAACGGCGTAAGCGGCGATGCGATTTTCCGCATGTCGGCATTTGCCGAGACGGGTGATTTTTTGTACCTGGATTTTCTGCCCGAAATCGGAGCGGGAAGTGTTGCGGAAGCGATTCGGCATAAAATTGCGATGTATCCGGATATGCGTGCCGAAGATGTGCTGCGGTGCATCGTAAACAGCGCGATCGGCCGTGCGGTTTTAAGAAGATGCGGCATTGCGATGGACGGCAACGCAAAAGACGTTTCGCACCGATCAAAATATCTGGCGGATACGATCAAAGGGTATATGCTTCCCGTCAAAGGAACGGACGGCTTTGAAAATGCGCAGGTAACCAAGGGCGGCGTACCCATGTATGAGCTTGAAGACGACTTGGAAAGCAAATTTACCGAAAATCTCTATATCATCGGTGAGCTTGCCGATATAGACGGAGAATGCGGCGGATACAATTTGCAATGGGCGTTTTCGAGCGGCGCCGTCGCCGCGGAAGGGATAGCCGGAAGGGGGAGCGCATGCAGATAGAAATAAAACTTAGGCCGGGAGAAAGCGAGGAGCGCCTTCGTCAGATCGCCGATAAAAAAATAAACGGCTGCGGATATTTTCGGGTCCTGAAAAAGTCATTGGACGCAAGGGACAAGAATAATATTCGTTGGCAGTATCTTGTCCAAGCGGAAAAGCATGCGCCGAAAGAAACGGCTCGCGAATATCCCCGCGTTAAAAGGGAACCGGAGCGCGCGGTGGTGGTCGGAAGCGGACCGGCGGGTTTGTTCTGTGCGATACGATTGATCCGCGGCGGGATACGACCCGTCGTTGTGGAGCGGGGAGGCACGGCAGAAGAGCGTGCGGAGCGCAATGCCTTGTTTTTTGCGGGGAAAGCGGGGCTCGATCCCGATTGCAACGTACAATTCGGGGAAGGCGGCGCGGGAACTTTTTCGGACGGAAAACTGAATACGCAGACAAAGGATCCTCGCAACCGCGAAGTCTTGGAAACGTTTGTACAGTTCGGTGCGCCCGCGGAAATTTTGTATTTGAACAAGCCGCACATCGGAAGCGACCGTTTGCGGGACGTTTTGGCGGCGATGCGCGCCTATATTGCGGCAAACGGCGGCGAAATTCGTTTTCATACAAGATTTGAAGATCTTCAAGTTCGCGGCGGTAAGGTTTGCGGCGCCGTATTATACGATATCAAGAGCGGCACAAAGTACGATTTGCCTGCCGATAATGTGGTGCTTGCGATCGGACATAGCAGCCGCGACACATTTTCGGTCTTAAAAGCACGCGGCTTTGCCATGGAGCCGCGCGAATTTGCCGTTGGCGTTCGGATCGAACATTTGCAGGAAGAGATCAATTTTGCGCAGTATGATAAGGCATGGGAATTATTGCCGCCTGCGGATTATAAATTGGTCAGTCATGCCGCAGACAGGACGGCTTTTACCTTTTGCATGTGTCCGGGCGGAACGGTGATCCCTGCGGCGAGCGAATGCGGCGGCGTTGTCACGAACGGAATGAGCAATTACGCGCGCGACGGAAAAAATGCGAACAGTGCTTTGCTCGTTCAGATCAGGAAGAGCGATTTCGATTGTTCGGATGTTTTGGGCGGAGTCGCCTTGCAGCGGTCGATCGAACAGGCGGCATTCGAGTACGGAGGCCGCTCTTATGCGGCGCCGGTACAGCGCGTCGGGGATTTTTTGCGCGGCAAGGAAACGACGGCTTTCGGAAATGTATTGCCGACGTATGAAGCGGGAACGGTTCCGTGCGATCTTCAAAAAATTTTTCCGCAATATGTATCGGATACGATGAAATCGGCTATACTTGATATGGACAGGCGATTGAAGGGATTTGCGTGTCCGGATGCCTTACTGACGGGGGCGGAAACACGGTTTTCCTCGCCTGTCCGCATAGTGAGAGGCGAAAACGGGCAGAGCCTTACCTGTGAAGGCGTGTATCCGTGCGTAGAGGGCTGCGGATATTCCGGAGGGATCACCAGGTCTGCCGCGGCCGGGATCCGCATCGCGGAGATGATCTGC
>CALVMA010000177.1 GCA_944341655.1 uncultured Clostridia bacterium
AGCGGAATGCCGAGTTTTTCGTCGCATTCGGGGTTGACGTAGACGGGGATCGCGCCGCAGAGCACGAGCGCGCCCATGACGCTTCGGTGCACGTTGCGGGGGAGAATGATCTTCTGCCCCGCCTGCACGGCGGACATGACCATGCTCTGCACGGCGGAGGTGGTGCCGCCGACCATGAGGAACGCGCCCGCCGCGCCGAAGGCGTCGGCGGCGAGTTTTTCCGCGTCGCGGATGACGGAAACGGGGTGGCAGAGGTTATCCAGCGGCTTCATGGAATTGACGTCCATTCTCACGCATTTTTCGCCCAAAAGGCGGACAAGTTCGGGATTTCCGCGCCCGCGTTTGTGGCCGGGCACGTCGAAAGGAACGACCCGCATTTTTCCGAACCGGTCGAGTGCTTCGTAGATGGGCGCTCTCTGTTGTGCTTCCATGTCCATGGCAGACTCCTTGTGATTTCGCGTGTTTTCAAAAGATAGGAGCATTTGGCGCGCGTCGTTGCGCGGATCTTGTCAATAAATGTTTCGTCCGTTGAAGATCTCCGTCATTTCTTTGCGGAGGTTGTCCGCGATCTCCTGCCGCAAAACGGGGGGGAGCGCTTCGGGATCCTGATTGAAGAGATAATTTTTCAGGTCGATCTCGCGCAGCAGCATCTTTGTGTGGAAAATGTTCGCGGAATAGACGTTGACGTCGATCGCATCGTATTTTTGCAAAGTTTGGCGGGAAATAAAGTTCTGAATGGAATTGATCTTCAGATCGTTGAAGATCTTTCTGCCGTCCACGCTGCGCGTAAAACCGCGCACGCGGTAATCCATGGTGATGATGTCCGAATCAAAGGACCCGATCAGATAATCGAGGGTGGAAAGCGGGGTGATCGTGCCGCAGGTCGCCACGTCGATGTCGACGCGGAAGGTCGCCAGCGACGTTTCGGGATGGTATTCGGGATAGGTGTGCACGGTCACGTGGCTCTTGTCCAGATGCGCCACCTGCGTTTTTCCCTCCACGGGGATCATCGCAAGATCGGAGATGAGCAGCGTCACCGACGCCCCCTGCGGATCGTAATCCTGTCCCGATATGTTCAAAACTTTCGCGCCGATCATGGACGTTAAGTTGGTCAGGATCTCCGTCAGACGCTTGGAATTGTATTGGTGGTCTATGTACGAAATGTATTCTTTCTTTTCCTGCGGCGTCTTCGCATAGCAGATATCGTAAATATTGAAGCTGAGCGATTTCGTAAGGTTGTTGAATCCGTACAATTTGAGTTTTTTCATGATCGTCCCGTCCGTAAAAAAAATGACATAAAAAAAGGATAAAGCAAACCGCTTTATCCTGGTAAACGTCGTAATAAAAACCCCGCCGTAAGACATGCCGAGAAAATCTCCGTAGCAAATACGTATGCGCTTATTGACCGTTTCACAAGTTTTGTGCGGATCGCACCGGTTATAAAGTAACCAACTTATAAAATTTGAGCTTTTAACTCAATCAATAAGGCGGCAGAGCCGCCGATCGGCATTCGGCCCGTCGGTTCGTATGGCCTCGCCCCGTTCGGGTGGTCGGTATTTGCATGCGACTTCTCTTATGATCGTATCAACGGAAATCCATTGCAACTTGCATTATACGTGTTTTTCCCCGTTCTGTCAAACATTCCTTGCCGATTTTTTCAAATTTTTGCCGCGCGATTGACTTTTTTTGCGTTTTTGTTATACTGATAAGCGCAACCGTCCGCATCGGCGGACAGGAGGGGTGACATGATCGACATTACGCAGGAACTGTTTTCAGGAAAAGTCTATGAAGGGGACACGCCCCCTTCCTTTACGCGCGTGAAGAGTTTGGAGCGGGGGGACGGATATTCCCTCACCGACGTGACTTTGTGCGCGCACAACGGGACGCATCTGGACGCACCCGCACACTTTATCCGCGGCGGAAAGACGATCGAGCAGATTTCGCTTTTTCGGCTTTGCGGAAAATGCAGCGTGGCGCGGATCGGATCGCTGGATTTTTCGCGCCTGCCCGCGCGGCTTTTGGTCAAAGGCGTTTTTTCGCTGTCCGCCGAACAGGCGGAAAAGATCGCGGCGCAGTGTCTCCTTTTCGGTTGCGAGGCGCAGAGCGTCGGTGACGCCGCCGTTCACCGCATTCTCCTTTCCGCCGAAATCGCGGTTTTGGAGGGGCTGGATCTGTCGCAGGCGGCGGAAGGGGAGTACGGGCTTTTCGCCCTGCCCGCGAAACTGGGCGGCGCGGACGGCGCGCCCGTCCGCGCCGTGTTGACGGAAGAGCAGGACGGCATCGCGTTTACCGCAGCGGAATTTGAAAATCGGAGGCAAAAATGATCGCTTTGTATGTATATTTGATTGTGCTCGGCGCGGTATCTTTGCTCGCGTTCGCCTTTTACGGCGCGGACAAGGCAAAGGCAAAACGCAAGCAATGGCGCATTCCCGAAAAGGTTTTGCTCGCGCTTTCCTTCTTCGGCGGCGCCGCAGGCGGCACCCTCGGGATGCTCCTGTTCCGCCATAAAACAAAACATTGGTATTTCTGGGCGGTCAACCTTGCGGGCCTCGCCTGGCAGGCCGCCGCGGGCGTGCTCTTGTTTTTATATCTTTAAAATCCCGCCAAAAACGCGGGCAGATGTAAACAAGCCGCCGCGGGCGTGCTCTTGTTTTTATATCTTTAAAATCCCGCCAAAAACGCGCGAAACGTTAAACAAGCCGCCGCGGGCGGCACGCCCAAAAGGCGCGGACAGGTCAAGCAGTCCGCCGCAGACGGCACGCCCGAAAAGGCGCGGACAGGTGAAACAGTCCGCCGCAGACGGCGCGCCCGCCAAAAACGCGGACAGATGAAACAGTCCGCCGCAGACGGCGCGCCCGCCAAAAACGCGGGTAGATGTAAACAAGCCGCCGTGGGCGGCGCGCGCCTCGGTGCGGCAGAAGAATATTTTTTTATTTACCCCCTTGACAAAGCGCATTGTGTGTGTTATGCTTGTATTATCCAAATAGTACAACGCACACGGTGCGTTCTTTTTTCGGCATATATTGTACTATTGAAGTAGTACAATGGTTTGGGAGATCGCGATGGATTTCAAGAGCAACGAAACGATTTATTCGCAGATAATTGAATATATCAGGAAGCAGATCTTTTCGGGCTCATACGGGAGCGGGACGCGGCTTCCCGCGATACGGGATCTTGCGGTGAAATGCAAAGTAAATCCGAACACGATCGTGCGGGTGTATGCGGAGCTTTCGGAAGAGAAGCTGATCTATACGGACAGTACGAACGGCAAGTTTGTGACGGCGGACAGGGGATTTATCGAGCGGAAGAAGAGGGAGTATCTGGAAGAGAAGGCGGCGGCGTTTGTGGATGAAATGCGGCAAGCGGGGATCGGCAGTGAAGAGGCGATAGAGAAGTTGCGGGAAGCGTTCCGCGGGGAAGGGAAGGAGAGACGATGAAGGAATACGCATTTAACGGGATCAAAAAGGCATACGGGAAAAAGGAGATATTGCGCGGGGTGACGCTGTGTGCGGAGACGGGGAGTTTTGTGGGGATTCTGGGATTGAACGGAGCGGGCAAGACGACGCTTTTGAACATTCTGGGCAACGTGGACCGAAATTTTGAGGGGGAGATATCGCTGCGGGGAAGCGACGTGGCGTACATGCGCACGGGCATGGTATTTCCCGAATGGCGCAGGGTGAAAGAGCTGCTGGCGTTTTACGATCGTTTTTACAAATTTGACCGTGCGAAAGCGGAGAGCATGTTGGAGAGGACGTCGATACGGAAAAATGCTCGTCTTCGCGCGTTGAGCGCGGGGATGCAGAGGCAGTTGAATTTTATCTGCAATTTTTGTGTCGATTCGCAGGTTTTGCTGTTGGACGAACCGCTGACCAACCTGGACCTTTTATTCCGCGGCGTGATCGTGGATTCGCTGATCGAGAGGGCGCTGGAAGAGCGGGTGATCCTTGTGGCGACGCACGAGATCAAGGAATTTGAAAATCTTTTCACGCATGTGACGGTGCTCAAAGACGGGATGCTCGGCCCGCTGACGGACGTCGAGCTGTTGCGCGGGCAGGGGAAGAGCGTGGAAGAATTTTACGGGGAGAGCGTGCAATGATACGGAAAATATTTCTCACGGAATGGAAAGGATACGCGCTTGCGTGCGGGGCTGGGCTGATCGTGTGCCTGCTTGCGGCGGCGGGAATTTCTCTTGCGGGGGCGGGCGCGGCGGACGCGGTGCGCGCGGACCATGCCGAATACGCGTTTCAATTTCTGAACGCTGTCAGCTATGCGATGCCCGCCGTTCTGTTGTTGGTGGCGATTTTTTCCTTCCGCAGGTATTATCGGCTTGCGGGGGTGACGGAAGAAAAGATCATGCAGGGCGCGCTGTTCAACCTCTTTGCTTGGACGACGATCTTTCTTGCAGCGCTCATGCTCTTTGCGACCTTTTTCGATCTTATCGTCTTTGCGGGCGCGGACGCCGTGCGCGGGCAGACGTCGCCGCAATGTATGCTGCTTTCCCTGCGCGAACACGGGGCATACCGCCTGCTGTTTGCGCCTTCGGTAGCGGTCACGGTGTCGATTTTGTACATGATTTATGATTTTGTACGCGTTGCGGTCCGCCGTCCTAAGTTTCTTGTTTTTAAAGTTCTTATTGCCGTTGTCTGCGTGCTGGTGCTGGCGCTGTACCAGTACACGGTGTATTGCATGGCGATGGTTCCGGGCGTTTTGGCGGATGCCGCATGGTTGGTGCCGCCCGATTCGGTTTTGCCCGTCGTTCCCGCATGGGCGGGCAGCTGGCAGGACGCCGTCAAGGACGTGCATTTTTTGGCGTCGCCCGTGCTGAACCTTTTCTTTATCGCGGGAGAGCTTATTTTTATCGTACTGTACTACGGTTTCGTCAGGGTGATGGGGAGGTGTAAAAATGAAATCAAAGAGTCGTAAACTTGCCGTCGTTCTCACGGTTTGCGGGGCGCTGCTTTGCGTTTTGTTTTTCTTTGCCGGCCTGTATCTTCTGACGTGCGACAGAAAACAGACTTCCTCCTCGAAGGCGGATACGCTGAGTCTTGAAATGACGGTGGGCGGCACATACGATCTAAAAAGTTATTTCAAAAAGGGCGGGCAGGTGGAAATAGATTACGGCGCACATCAAAGCATCGCTTACGAGGACATAAAAAATTGCGTATCTTTGGACGCACAGGGCAATCTGCACGCGTTGAAAGCGGGCATATATAACATCAAAGCGCGCCTGGTCTATGAAGTTTCGCTGTTCGGGACGCATACCGAGCCGCTGGTCAACATCGAGCTGATCGTGAACGATTATGAATTTGACGATTATAAGCCCGTGGGGGCGTATGCCGATTTTCAAGAGGGCGTGTACGAAAAATATATCCTGATGCGGGATATTGTCGTAAAGAGGGACTCTTTGGACGAGGTGATGGATTTTTCGGGGATCTTTGTCAATCCCGAAGGGTATGAAGTCACGGTTGCGGACGATTATCCTTTGTTTAATCGGATAGGCGATTACAGCCACATCGACGGCATGAACGTGAAAACGGATGCGGACGGGATCCATAAGTCTTCGCTCACCCTTTCCGACGGCGGCATGATCGCCTGTTATCTCGGGAATAAGAGCGTCATTTCGGACAGCAAAGCGGAGGCAGACATTTACGGGGAGGCGATCTTTTCCGGTTTTGTGTCCTTCAACTGGGGAAAGATCCTGCGCTGTGAATTTCGAGGCACTCTGTTTGATCTGGTAGGCAATAGAAATATAATGACCTGTTTTGCGATCGCGCAAGGAGGCGTGATCCGCGACTGTACGGTCTATGCGGACGGGTACCGCGGTTCGGTGCGCGACGTTACGCAGAGGGTGAGCGTGTTTCATACGGACGCGGCGCCTTTGTACGATCCGAGCGTTGCGTTTGAAACAAACGGCAACCGCGTGTTTGACCTTTCGGGCGAACACGAGGTGGATTTCGAAAAAATCGTTTCCTATACGGCGGCATACCGCGCGGGTGCGGGCCTGGGTTCGTACAAGGCGCAACTGTTTGCGGGCTGCGTGGCGCAGTACCCCGAGGATATGCCCGATCTTTTGGAAAAATCGCGGGCGGAATACGTGGGCTGTAAAGACGGCGCGGGCAACGCGTATTCTTCGCAAGAGACGTGTTTTGTGTCCGCGGCGGACGAGTTCGGCATCGAAATCGACGTAAAATACAAAGAGACGTTCCTCGGCATCGGATATGCGTCCAAGATCGTGCAGATCGACGCGGCGGAAAGCGTTGTTGCGATCCCCGAAGGCTGTTCGCTTGCCTGCTCGGTCGAATTCGGGATTTTCTGTCCCGAAACGGTCACGCTGAAGCTGGCGGCGGATACGCAGGTCGAATACGATGCGATGTTCATTGCCGACGGCCGTGCGCAGGCCTACGGCGAAAAGGGCGTAAGCGCCGCGTTGGATATCGGCGCGTCGCAGGTGTACGAACAGCGCGAGGGCGGCGTTTTCCGCATCGACAACGGAAAGCTGTGCCGTTACGACGGGCAAGTGCAGGACGGCACGGTTACGGTCCCCGACGGCGTCACGCAGATGTCGGGGGATGCGTTCGGCCCGCTCGAATTTGAATGCCTTGATACGAACGATCTGCTTACGCTGGAAGTGGTTTATCAGGCACAATGGCCGAAAAACGTAAAAACGCTGCGGTTGGGCGCGGCAACGGAGCCGCGGTCGTTAAGCGCGTTTTCCGCGTTGGAACGCATCGAGACGGAGGAGCGCACGGACGGCTATTACGCGGAGGACGGCATTTTATATGACGGCGAAGCGTATTCGTTCGTGCCCTGCGCGTATGCCGCGGGCGGAACGCTGACGCTGCGGGACAAAGACATACACTCGGGCGCTTTGCGGTTCAATCTTGCCGAAAAGATCGTTCTCGAAAACGTGGGAGAGGTTTCCTCGACGGCTTTCGACAGGGCGCAGTGCGCCGAGATCGTCGTCCGCGGGGAGGGCACGCTCCTGCAAAAACATGCGGTCTACATGTGCGGGTATCTGGTTTCTTTCGAGGCGGATGGCAAAGTCAGCCTGCAGTCCGAAAGTATCTGCGACTGCCTCTCGCTCGAAGGGATAGAGCTCAACGAAAATTATCAGTCGGTCGCGTACGACGCCGTACAAAACTGCGCTAACTTTGTCGGCTATGCGCTGGCGGACGGCTGCGATCGGTTTGCCGTTTCGGACGGTATCCTGTTCGTCGGGGGAAAGGCGCGCCTGCCGCAACAATGGTTGGACGAATGCGAAACGCTCACCGTTCCCGAGGGGATCTCCGACGTGCAGCTTATTTCCGAATTGAGCGGCTCAAATTATAAATTCAAGACCGTTTTACTGAGCAAAGACGTGCAGACCTTTTCGGCGGTGAACGTACCCGCGGCGTCCTATGAACTTGCGCAGGAAAGCGCGTTTTTGGCGGCGCAGGACGGCGTGCCGTTCAACGCGGACATGACAAAACTTTTGGCGTATCCCAAGAACCGCGGTTCGGGGTCTTACGAGGTGCCCGAAAGCGTGGCAACGATCGCGGATTACGCGTTCGCGTATGCGAGGAACCTGCGCCGCATCGACCTCGGGCAGAATACGGAATACGTCGGCAGTTATGCTTTCTATAAGACGGAGCTTACCGAGATCGATATGCCGCAAGCGTTGGTCGGGATCGGCAATTACGCGTTCGCCGAGGCGGAGCTGGGCGCGGTCGCGTTGCCGCAAAGCCTTCAGACGCTGGGAGAGTATGCCTTTACGAAGAGCGATCTGCTAAGCGTTTCGGTCGCGGGCGTCGACACGATCGGCACCGGCACGTTCACAAGCGCAAAGATCGGCGAGATCGCGCTTTTTGAGGGCGTGCGCACCATCGGGCAGAATGCTTTTTACGATGCGGAGCTGAAAAGCATAACTATGCCGGACAGCCTGCTCTTTATAGGCGACAGCGCGTTCCGCGGCTCCGCACTTCAAGAGGTCGTGTTGGGCAAAAATCTCGCAGAAGCGGGGGATTGGGCTTTTTATGACTGCGAAGATCTTTCGTCCGTCACGGCGCTGAGCGCCGTCACCGCTTACGGAAAGGATTGTTTTGCGGGGACGCCCTTCCTTATGGAAGGGAAAACGGCGGAAAACGGCGCGATCTATCTTAGCAATACCATGTTCGGATTTTTCGGGGAAGGGGAGAGCGCCGAGGTCAGGTACGGCACGACGGACATCAAGTCGCTCGACAGCCTGAACGTCAAGTCGCTGAAACTTCCCCAAACGCTTTCGCAGATGCCTTCGGTCGAGGGGCTTCCCTATCTGGAACAGCTCTGGCTGGGCGTCGCGCCGGAAGGTGCGGAACCTGTGACGTTCGATGCGGGCGATGCCAAATTCCGCGCAAAATCCGACTTCCTGTACATTCGGCTGCCCAAACACGTGACGTTCGGAGGAACTTTGGGCGACGACGTGTACATCTGTTATGACGGCACGCCCGAAGAATTCGCACGTTACGCGCGGCTGGACAACATAAACGAGTATTGCGAGCGCGTCTATTATTTCAGCGAGACGGGCGGCGGCAATACGTGGTACGTCGACGGGCAAGGGAATATGTGTCTGCGCGGATTGGCACTCTCGGACAAATTCGTTTACGAATATTCGTACGGCGAAGAGGGGCTGTGCTGTGCGGTCACGGGGTACGAAGGCACACGGTCGGAGATAGAAATTCCCCGAAAAGATCCCCGCGGACTGCCCGTGACGGCCGTGCGGGGTTTGGGAGATACGTATCTGGATGAGGTGCGCATCGAGGGCATGGACGTGTATTTTAAGGGGCATTACAATGTGAAATGCCTGTACATCGCCGCCGACTGCGAGGTCAGCGTCTTTTTGGATCCCGTCTATCCCAAGATCGAATTTCTCTTTACCGACGCGGCAGTCGGATATTTCAGTTCATGTTATAACGTGCAGAACATCGTGGCGGGCGAGAGCGTGCGGGAGCTGTATTTTGCGGAGGAGACCAAGGTCTATTACGAGGGCACGCCCGAAATGTGGCTGGAAAACGTGGTATCCGATTCGTTGCCTTACGCCTATTACAGCGCGGGCGGCGATTTCCCCGACGACGGAAATCTGTATTGGAAGTATGCAAGCGCGAGCGGCCTTCCCGCGCTGTGGCTCTGATGCGGCGCGTTGCGCCCGTCGCGGCGCGCGGCAGTACAGCTTTTGTTGCGGCGCGCGGCATTTCAGCCTTTGTCGCGGCGTGCGGCAGTACAGTTTTTGTTGCGGCGCGCGGCCTGCTTGCGCCGCAATGCCCTTGAAAACGGAAGAGCTTTTTTCGGAACGCGGCGTATTTCGGCCGCGTTTTCGTTTACAAATCGGGGGCGGCGTGCTATAATTTCAAAAAAACGGAGCGAAAAAATCATGAAATGTGCAATTTACGGCGCGGGCGCGATGGGAACGGTGCTCGGCGCATACATCGCAAAGGCGGGGGCGGAGATCGATCTTGTCAACCGCAACAAGGAGCATGTCGCCGCGCTCAAAGAGAAGGGCGCGCACATTGTCGGGACGGTGGATTTCACGCAAAAGGTGAACGCCCTTCTGCCCGAGGAGATGACGGGGGGGTACGATATTATCCTGCTCATGACCAAACAGCGCTACAATGCGGACATCGTCGCCTTTTTGAAAGACAAGCTCAAAGAGGACGGCGCACTCTGCACCTGTCAGAACGGTCTGCCCGAACCGAAGATCGCGGAGGCGATCGGCAGCGACCGCACGCTCGGCTGTGCGATCGCCTGGGGCGCGACATTTCACGGCAAGGGCGTATCCGAACTGACGAGCGATCCCGCCGCGCTCACCTTTTCGCTGGGAGCGTACGGCAAAGGCAATCATTTAGAGGACGTAAAGAAACTGCTCGAATGTATGGGCACGGTCGTCGTGGAGGAGAACTTCATCGGCGCGCGCTGGTCGAAATTGCTCATAAACAGCGCCTTTTCGGGGCTTTCCACCGTCACGGGCGCGACGTTCGGCGAGGTTTCCAAAGAAAAGCGCGCGCGCACCGTCGCCCAGCGCATCATGAAAGAGTGCATCGACGTCGCCAAAGCCGCGGGTATCCGCATCGAGCCCGTGCAGGGGCATAAGATCGACAAACTGTTCGACTACAAGGGCAAGATCAAAAAGGCGCTCTCGTTTGCGCTCATTCCCGTCGCGATGAAAAAACACGCGCGGCTCATTTCCAGCATGCTGCAGGACCTTCGCGCGGGCAAAAAGTGCGAGATCGATTTTATCAACGGCGTCGTGTGCGAGTACGGAAAAAAATACGGCGTGCCCACGCCCTGCAACGCGCGCACCGTCGAGATCGTGCACGGCATCGAAGAGGGGAAATATTCCATCGGTTTTGAAAACGTCGCCCTGTACAAAGACGTTTTGTAATGCCGTCGCGCGCAATGAATAAAACGCCGCCCGCCGCGCATGCGCGCATCGAACCGAGTGCAGGGCGGCGCGCGTTTTGCTCCGCGCGGCGCAAACGGTGTTTAAAAATCGGGGCAATCCGTGGCCGTCCGCGCCGCCGCGCGGGAGCGGGATTTTCGTTCTTCCGCGTCGGGTATTGGCGGCGGAAGGAGAGTGCAAAGCGGTCTGTTCAGTGCAAAATTTTGCTGTTTTTGAACAAAAAAAGCGCTGTACTTTCGCGGCGGGATAGGATATAATGATAGCACAAATGAAAAGCGGAGCGAGTTGCGCAAATTTTGCGCAGAGAGCAGGGGAAGCGCGGTCAGAATCCGCCGCAACAGCCATTACCGTATTTATCCGCGAGGGTATGAGTCGGGTAACCTGCCGTTTTCGATGATTTTACGCGTCTTTTCCGGGCAAAGGGGAGAGGTGTGTTCGGCCGTCCGACGGGGGCGGCGTATAAAATTGTCAAAAAAGCGCTCTTTGCAAGAGCGCTTATTTTTTATGAAAGGAGTTTGTTGTATGAAAGGCTTGAAACGTTTTGCGTTGGTGATCGCGGTTGCCCTTTTGTCGGTCTGTGCGGTCGTGTTGGCGGGTTGTGACAGAGGGGAGAAAAAGACCTACTCGACGGGCGTTCCCGAAAGTTATGCGGATAAAGTGACGCTCATCATCGATGATTCCGACACCGAAACGGTAGATGCGTATTTCCAGGTGGATTATTCGGAGTTTACGGCGGAATCGACGGCGTTCGATCTTCTGGAGAAGCTCAAAGAAGACGGCAAGATGTGCTTTATCGGCGAGGACAGCTCGTACGGCGCGTTTTTGAAGGCGGCGGGCGTGATGGAGAACGGTGAAGAGAAATACCTGATCGAGGCGGACGACGCGGCGCAGGTATTCATCGCGATCTATACGAATGTGGAAAAAGACAAGATGGGCCCGAACAGCATCGAATTCGGGAGCGCGACGGTGGAAACGTCCGGGTTCGGCATTTCGCAGATGTCGCTGGAAAACGGCGCGGTGATCTGCCTGACCGCGGAATCCTGGGCATAAATGAACAAAAACGCGCTTTTCCGCACGGCGAAAGACGTCGCATTCATCGGCATCATGGTAGCGGTGCTGATCGCGGGGCAGCTGGTGCTTTCGATGATCGCGGGAGTGGAGATCGTGACCGTTCTGTTTTTGTCTTACTGTGTGGCGTTCGGCGTGCGGCGCGGCATGATCGTGGGGACGGTCTTTTCGCTGATGCGCTGCCTGTTGTTCGGGTTTATCCCCAACGTTGTGGTCGTCTATCTCATTTATTATAACCTGTTTGCGGTCATTTTCGGGTTTGCCGGAAAATGGACGGCGCATATGCCGCTTCTGGCGAAGATCGCGGTGCTCTGCGTGATGGCGACGGCGGTCACCGCGTGCTTTACCTTGCTGGACGATCTGGTTTCGCCGCTCATTCTGGGGCTTTCCGCGCGCGGTACCCGCGTGTATTTTTACGCATCGCTGCCCGTCATGATCGGGCAGATGGTCTGCGCGGCGGTGACGGTGGCGCTCCTTTGGTATCCGCTGTCCAAAGTTTTTATGCTCGTACAGCATAAATCCCCGCCTCCGCAAAATAACGAGAATGAGCAAAATTTTACTTATGATCCACCCGAAAAGGGGGATTGAGAGCAAAATTTTACCCTTTTGAAACAAATAAAGCCATTTCCTTTTGCGGTGAAAGGGTGTATAATGTTTGCAACGATTGCATGGAGGCAATGAGGATTATGGCAAGGTTTGAAGAAATGTCCGCCCTGTTGCAGCGCGGCAAAGCGAAGGATCTGGCGGCGCTCGTGACGGAAGAGCTGGCGGCGGGGACTGCGCCCAAAGACATTCTGACGAACGGACTGATCGTCGGGATGGGCGTAGTCGGTGAAAAATTCAAAAACAACGAGGTATTCGTGCCCGAAGTTCTGATCGCGGCGCGCGCGATGAACGCGGCGCTGGCGGTGCTCAAACCCGCGCTTGCGGAAACGGGTGTGGCACCCGTCGGCACGGCGGTGATCTGCACGGTCAAAGGGGATCTGCACGACATCGGAAAGAACCTCGTAAAAATGATGATCGAGGGCACGGGCATCCGCGTCATCGATCTGGGCGTGGACTGCGACGCGGACAAGATCGTGCAGGCGGTCAGGGACAACGATGCGGACATCGTCTGCCTGTCCTCGCTGCTCACGACGACGATGATGTACCAGAAAGACGTCATCGACGCGCTCAAAGCCGCGGGACTGCGCGACAAAGTGAAAGTCATGGTGGGCGGAGCGCCCGTCACGCAGGCGTTTGCCGACGAGATCGGCGCCGACGCCTATACGCCCGACGCGGCAAGCGCGGCGGAAAAAGCGCGTTCCTATTTCGATTGAGGAACGGTTGAAAAGAAAGGCGGCCGTACGGCTGCCTTTCTTTCGTTGCGCCGCCTTTCGCAGCACAAAGCAGGGGCGGCGCGTGTGCGGGCAAATCCTTTTGCCCGCGCACGGCGAAAAAACAAGAAAAATTCAGCGTTTATGGAGCGGTTTCGACGGGTTTCGGCTCAATTCATGCGCGAAAAACGGTCGGGATCGGCGGGGAGGCGTCATGCGTTTAAAAGTATTGTCGGGGACGAACGTCAGGGAATATTCCTGTGCGGGCGGGGAAAACCTGCTCGATTTTCTGCGCGCGAAAGGCTATGCGATCGCGGCGCGCTGCGGCGGAAACGGAAAGTGCGGCAAGTGCAGGGTGCGGGTGATCGAGGGCGCGTTTGAGGGGCAAAAGGACGGATCGGTGCTTTCCTGTCTTGCGACGCTGCGGGGCGACGCGTTCGTGGAAGTCTTTGAAACGAAGGGTGGCGGCCTGACGTACGCTGCGCCCGCGTCTTCGGAAACGGACGGCGAAAGCGGGTTCGGCGTCGCGCTGGACATCGGCACGACGACGCTGGCATTTTCGCTCGTCGATCTTTCGGCGGGCAAAGAAATCGAAACGTTCGGCGTTCTGAACAGGCAGGGTGCATACGGCGCGGACGTGCTCAGCCGCATCGCGGCGTCGGACGAGGGGAAAGCCGCGCAGCTGCAGGACTGCGTTTTGTCGCAGACGCGGGAAGTGCTCGGGAAATTTTGCAAAAAATACGGGCTGAACGGCGTGAAGCGGCTGGCGGTCTGCGGCAATACCACCATGCTGCATTTCTTTTTGGGAAAAAACGCGCACGGGATCGGGCAGTATCCTTTCCGTGCGGAATTTTTGGATACGGTGCGGCTTGCGGGCAAAGAGCTGGGCCTTGCGGCGGAAGAAGTGCTCGTTCTTCCTTCGGTGGCGGCGTATTTCGGCGCGGACGCCGTGGCGGGCGGGCTCGCGGCGGGCGTGGAGAAGGGCGTCAATCTCCTGGCGGACATCGGCACGAACGGCGAAATGCTCCTGCACGCGGACGGGAAGCTGTTTGCGACGTCCACGGCGGCTGGCCCCTGTTTCGAGGGCGCAAACATCGAGTGCGGCACGGGCGGCGTCGCGGGAGCGATCGACAGCGTGTCCGAGCGGGATGGCAGGATCGTCTGCACCGTGATCGGCAAGGGAAAGGCGACGGGCATCTGCGGCGCGGGGCTGGTGGATGCGATCGCGCTCATGGCGGAAAAGGGCGTCATCGACGAGACGGGCGCGTTTGCGGAGGGTACGGAGCGGTTCGAAATTGCGGAAAACGTGTACATCACGCAGGCGGACGTGCGCAATTTCCAGCTCGCGAAGAGCGCGATCTGCGCGGGGATCCGCGTTTTGCTTTCGGAAGCGGGCGTGGAGAGCGGCAGGCTGAACAAATTATACGTAGCGGGCGGATTGGGCTTTTATCTGAACAAGGACAACGCCGTCAAAGTGGGCATGTTCCCGCGCGAGCTTGCGGACAAGATCGAGGCGGTGGGGAACACGGCGCTGGCGGGGACGAAGCAGTGCCTCTTGCAAAAGGGCAGGCTCGCGGATGCGGAGAGGATCGCGCGGAGCGCGGAATACATCGATCTTTCGGCGTCCCCCGCGTTTATGGACGCGTACATCGAGAATATGAATTTCGGAGACTGACATGCGCAAAACGACGGAAAAAATTTTAGAGGCGGCGCAGGGCCGCTTTTGGGAGTACGCCGAAGTGGGATTCGGGGATATCGAATTTTCGGAAGAGGTTGCGGCGGCGTGCCGCGCCAACTATTGCGGAAATTACGGAAAATGCTGGCAGTGTCCGCCGAACGTGGGCACGCCCGAGGAACAGAAAAAGAGGTTTTCGGCGTATCCGCAGGCGTTTGTCTTTACGACGAAGCATGACGTCGAGGACAGCTTCGATATCGAGGGAATGGCGGCGGCGCGTGTCGAGCACGAGCGGGTGGAGGACATGATCCGCCCCGCCTTGCCGGAGGGGAGCGTCGTTTTGGGCGCGGGCGGGTGCAACGTCTGCGAAAAATGCGCCTATCCCGAACCCTGCCGTTTTCCCGAAAAGGCGAGATCTTCGGTGGAAGCGTGCGGCATCAACGTCGTTTCCCTTGCCAAAACCGCAAAAATCCATTATACTAATGGCGAGAACACCGTCACATACTTTACTTTGGTGTTTTTGGGAGCAAATGAAACTTAACGACGCGGGATTGGATCAGATCCTCAATTTCAAACAACTGGAAAAGCTGTTGAAGAATTATTCCCTGACCAGCGGGCTGGACGTGGCGCTGTACGATGCCGCGGGGGAGGAACAGCTCTGCGTGCGCAAACCCGGCTGTGTCTGCGATTACGGCAAGGGGTATTTTGCCTGCCGCGAAAGCATCGCATACAGCGGGAAAAAGGCGGCGGAGATCGGCTCCGCATACATTTACGAGACGCCTTGCGGCCTCATCATGTGCATCACGCCGCTCGTTCTGGAAGAAGAGCCCATCGGCTATATCACGACGGGCCCCGTCGTTTTGTGGGAAAAGGACGAATATTTTGCCGAAGAATTCCGCAAAAACTGCGAAAAGGCGGGCATGGATGCCGCGCGTTTCGATCTGTCGTCCATTCGCCAGATCGACTGCAAGAGCATGACCAGCATCGCCGAAACGCTCTCCATGCTGGTAGGCTACATGCTTTCCGAGGAAAAAAAGTATATTAAACAGCGGCTGGAAATTTCCAAACTGAATATGGAAAGGCTGCGCGCGGCAAAGGAAATGCAGATCCGCGAATCGCAGCCGCGCTACAACAAATACCCCATCGAGCTGGAAAAGGAGCTGATCGCGTCCGTGCAGATGGGGGACGAGAACCAGGCAAAACTCATCATCAACCGCTTTCTCAACGAGATCTTTTCGTATGCGAGCGGCGATCTGGAGATCGTCAAGGCGAAACTGTACGAATTTACCGCTTTTCTTTCCCGCAGCGCGGTCGAATCGGGCGCGCCCATTTCTTCGCTTACGGGCGTCATCAAAAAGAGTTCGCGCCTGCTTTTGGAAAATGCCGATTTTTCGGATATCTGCCGCGAAACGGTGGAGATCCTCGACGGCTTCTTGCAGGCGGTGTACGAGAGCCGCGGCAAAAAGAACACGAGCGAACACCTCTATAAGGCGATCCAGTACATCAACGCTCATTATTTCGAGGACTTGAATCTGGAAACGCTCGCGCAGAACGTGTTTGTCAGCACCTATTACCTGAGTCACCTTTTTCGCCGCGAAATGGGCGTCACGTTCAGCGATTATCTGACCAAAGTGCGCGTGAGCCGCGCCAAAGAATTGCTCATGGAGGGCAGATCGGTCGAGGACGTTTCCGATTGCGTCGGATACAGCGACGGCAACTATTTTATCAAGATTTTTAAAAAATACGTCGGCGTTACCCCTTCCAAATACAGAAAGAGCGTCTTGAACTGACAAACCCGAAACGCGGCGCGTTTCGGGTAGACGAACGATACGCGCAAAGCGCGTTTGGGTTTGGCAAAGTGCGTCCGGATCGGCAAGGGCGAAAGCGTTGCGTTCGAGCCGAAACGATAAAGGCGCCGCCGCGGGCAAGTTTGCCCGCGGCGGCGCCTTTTATTTTGCGGAGCGGTCTGCCGCGGGCGGCAAATTTTCTTGCGCCCGCGGCAGACGGCGTGTTTTATGAAAGAAGGTCAAGCGCCCAACGGAAGGCGGAGGGGAGGGAAAGGTCGCGGCGGATGCGTTCTTTGTCCGCGTAGGCGAGGGCGGAAAAGGGGGTATAGTCGGCGGGGTTTTCGCCGTGCGGCAGACGAAGAAGGGAGGCGTCCTCTTCGGAAAAGACGGAGTAGGCGGTCATCTCCCATTCGAGGTGAGAAAAGACGTGGCGGTGTTCGCCCGTTCGCTGTATCTGAAAGTTTTTCAGCCCGCATTCGCAAAGGAAATATTCCGCCTCGGTTTTTGAAAATTTTTTCTCGGCGGCAAAGAACGCGTAGGTGCCTTTCAGCACCCCTTCCGTGCGTTTGTACAGCGCGGCGCGCCGTCCGTCGTGGAACAGGAACAGCGTGACGTCGCACCGGCGCCGCGCGGGCTTGTTCTTTTTTGCGGGTAAGGCGTCGCTCTTTGTTTTGCAAAGGCCGAGAAGCGGACAGGTCAGGCACAGCGGCGAGGCGGGCAGGCAGACGGTGGCGCCCAGCTCCATGAGGCTTTGGGTAAAATCGCCGCAGCGGGCGGCGGGATAGGTTTTCGAAAGAAGTGCAAAAAAGGCGCTTTTGAGCGTTTCCTGCTTCCGCGCGTCGCCGAACAGACGGGAAAGCACGCGCACCACGTTTCCGTCCACGGCGGGTTCGGGGCGGCCGAACGCGATGGATGCGATCGCGCCCGCCGTGTAATCGCCGATGCCCGGCAGTTTTTTCAACTCTTGCGCCGTCGAGGGGAACCCGTCCTCGGCGATGCGCTTTGCCGCCGCCTGCAGATTGCGCGCGCGGGAATAATATCCCAGCCCCTCCCACAATTTGAAGAGTTTGTCTTCGGGACAGGCGGCGAGCGCGTTTACGTTCGGAAGTTCGTTCAGGAATCGGACGTAATGTTCCTTTGCCGCCTCCACGCGCGTCTGCTGCAGCATGATCTCGGAGATCCAAACGCGGTAGGGATCCGTATTTTTGCGCCAGGGAAGGTCGCGCTTGTTTTTGTCGTACCAGGGCAGGAGCAGTTCGGGCAGTTTTTCCGCCGTTCTAACCGTCTCGTCCCCGAAGAGGAATTCGTTCATGCTTTTCAGTGTATCACAAATTGCCGCCGTCAGGCAAACAATATTGACAATTCCCGAAAAAAAACGTATAATGAAAGGGACGAACATCAAAAAAGGCGGGAGAGCATCGTGAAGAACGTTGTTTTGATCGGAATGCCCGCGTCGGGCAAGAGTACGGCGGGAGTTTTGCTCGCGAAAGCGATCGGGTACGGGTTTATCGATACCGACCTTCTCATTCAGAACAGGGAGCGGGCGTTGCTCTGCGACATTATTCGCGACAAGGGAGCGGAGGCGTTTTTAAAGATCGAAGAGGAAGTAAACGCGTCGCTTTGGGCGGAGCGTTGCGTCATTTCGACGGGCGGCTCGGTCGTGTACGGGGAGAGCGCCATGCGGCATCTGAAAGAGATCGGCAGGGTGGTGTACCTGAAGCTCAGCGAAAAGACGCTGGAAAAGCGGCTGAAAAATATTTTCCGCAGGGGCGTCGTGATGCGCAAGGCGGGCGAGACGGTCGCCGACCTGTATGCGGAGCGGGTGCCTCTGTACGAAAAATATGCGGACGTGACCATCGACTGCGAGGGGCAGACGGTGGAACAGACCGTCCGCGCGATCGCGGAAGCGGTTTGTCTGTAAATTGTGCTTTTTTGCTTGTGCAGGCGTGCAAAGCGTGCTATAATGAATCGGAATAAATAATCGGAGTTGATCATGAAACTTTACAATACTTTGACGAGAACGGTGGAAGAGTTTGTCCCGTACGAAGCGGGGAAGGTGAAGATGTACACCTGCGGCCCGACCGTCTATAACTTTGCGCACATCGGCAATCTGCGCACCTATCTCATGGAGGACGTGCTGGAAAAGTATCTTCGGTATGCGGGGTATGACGTCACGCGCGTCATGAACATCACGGACATCGGGCATCTTTCCGACGATGCGGACAGCGGCGAGGACAAAATGCTTCTGGGCGCGAAGCGCGAGCACAAGACGGTGCGCGAGCTTGCGAAGTTTTATACGGACGCCTTTTTTGCCGACTGCGGGCGGCTGAACATCAAGCGCCCCGACGTGGTGCAGCCCGCGACCGAATGCGTGGACGAGTTTATCCGCGTCATCTCTTCGCTCATGGAAAAGGGCTACGCCTATAAGGCGGGCGGAAACGTGTATTTCGACACGTCCAAAGTGGAGCAATACCATAAATTTTTCAATTTCAAAGAGGAAGATTTGGAAGTCGGCGTGCGCGAGGGCGTGGACGAAGACGAAAACAAGCGCAACAAGAACGATTTCGTGCTCTGGTTCACGAAATCCAAGTTTGAGGACCAGGCTCTCAAATGGGACAGTCCGTGGGGGGTAGGGTATCCCGGCTGGCACATCGAGTGCTCCTGCATCGCCATGAAATACCTGGGCGAGCGGGTGGATATCCACTGCGGCGGCATCGACAACGTATTCCCGCACCATACCAACGAGATCGCGCAGAGCGAGGCGTATTTGGGGCACGAATGGTGCAAACATTGGTTCCACGTCCTGCATCTGAACACGGCGGGCGGCAAGATGAGCAAGTCCTCGGGC
>CALVMA010000178.1 GCA_944341655.1 uncultured Clostridia bacterium
GATCTGTTTGACGACGGCGAGGTCGATGCCGTTCTTATTGTACACATAGCCGTTGGAGTCGCTCATCGTGACGACCTTCGCGCCGAGCTGCTGCGCCTTTTCGCAGGCGTAGATGGCGCCGTTGCCCGAACCGCTGATCGCCACCGTCTTGCCTTTGATGGAATCACCCTTGCTCTTCAACGCCTCTTCCGTAATATAAACAAGACCGTAACCCGTCGCTTCCGTACGGACCAAAGAACCGCCGTAAGTAAGCCCCCTGCCCGTCAGAACGCCGACGTGCTCGTCGCGGATACGCTTATACTGCCCGAACAGGAACCCGATCTCCCTGCCGCCGACACCGATATCGCCCGCGGGTACATCCGTATCCGCTCCGATATGACGGTACAGCTCGGTCATAAAACTCTGGCAAAAACGCATGATCTCATTGTCGCTCTTTCCCTTCGGATCAAAGTTCGAACCGCCCTTGCCGCCGCCGATGGGAAGCCCCGTCAGACTGTTTTTGAAGATCTGCTCAAATCCGAGGAATTTGATGATCGACAAGTTCACGGACGGGTGAAAACGCAGTCCGCCCTTGTACGGCCCGATCGCACTGTTGAACTGCACGCGGTAACCTTTGTTTACCTGCACGTTGCCCTGATCATCCACCCAGGGAACACGGAACATCACGATCCTCTCCGGCTCGACCAGACGCTCCAAAAGCCCCGCCTTTTCATACTGCGGATTTGCGTCGATCGCCGCTTCCAGGCTGTGCAAAACTTCCGTCGCCGCCTGATGAAATTCCGGTTCGTTGGGATTCTGCTCCTTAATGCGAGCCAACACTCTCTCTACATAAGACATGGTAAAAAACTCCTTTGTTTTTTCTTTCCGTTGCTTATTGTACCATTATCCGAAAAATATTGCAATCAATTTATTATAAACACTGCTATTAATAAATCTTATAGTTTTTATAACCCGTGCTTACACTCCGCCCCTGCCGTATCCGCGCTCCTCTACGTTCAATCCCCGCAAAGACGCCAGCCCCGAAAACAATTCGTCCGTAAAACAAAACCCATCTTCCAAAAACTTGGCACACTCTTTGCCCTGTTCCCGAAACCTTTCCGCTCCGTTGCTCTCGCGCCGCGCCGCAAACGCGGCAACCGCCGCAAGCGCCGACCATTCCCTGCGCTTCTTTTCCTCTCTCTCCTTCATCCGCGAAAATACAGGCGCACACACAGGCCTGTCCACCCGCCGCACACAAAAATCTTTCCTTTCCGCCGCAGGCATACATTCCGCATTTTTTTCCTTTTTTAAACCCTTGATCCAAGCTCCTATCTTCATGCTGTTTTCCTCCGCATTTCCTTTTTACAACTGCATTATACCGCAAAATACTTGACAGATATTGTCATATATATTAAAATATTTTAAAAAATATGTGAGAAAATCGGTATGAAATTTCAAATCATGGTCAAAATGCTGTTCCGTCTGTTAAAGGCGCGCAAAGTGAGCGCGGCGGCGCTGGCCCGGGAAAACGGGGTGTCCGAAAGGAGCATTTACCGTTACGTGGAAGAGCTGATCGTTTCCGGGGTGCCTCTCGATATTATACGCGGAAGAAACGGCGGAATATGCCTGCCCGATACCTATCGGCTGCCCGAAAATTTTTTCACAAAAGAAGAATTGACGGCGGCGGTCGACGCGCTGGGCGCCCTGTACGAACAGCTGCCTTCGGAAGCAGTCAGATCGGCCATGGAAAAGCTGTGCCAGCAACAAAAAAAGGGATCGCGCGATCTGAGCGTTTCCGGCAACATCCTCGTGGACAGCGGTACCTGGGGCGACGCCTATGACTTTTCGGACAAATTGCGCGTGTTCGAGGACGCGATCAACCGCCGCGCCTGTCTGGACCTTCTCTATACCGATAGAAGCGGACGGCAGACCCGACGCATCGTCGAAGCGCACCTGCTCGTCTATAAACAAAATATCTGGTATCTGTACGCGTGGTGCCGCACCCGCCAGGATTTCCGCCTTTTCCGCATCGGGCGCATCCGCAGCGCCCGCGACACCGGCGAGACCTTTGAGCGGCGCGAATTCGATAAGGAAAGCATCCCGCTGAAATTCCATTTCGAAAACGCCGAACTCGTGTCCATACGGCTGGAAGTTTCCCGCAATGCTTTGCCCGACATCGAAGAATGGCTGGGCATGGACAATATTTCCGAAGAAAACGGGAAACTGTACGCCCAAGCCACGCTCCCCGACGGAGAAGTATTGCTTTCCAAACTGTTCGGGTTCGGGGACGCCATCCGCGTCGTCGACCCGCCCGCCCTCGCGGACCAGTTAAAAAAACGTGCGGAAAAGCTCATCGAATGCTACCGCTGAAACAAAAAGCCGCCGCCCGCAAAAATTTGCGGGCGGCGGCCTTTGTTTGCAATATTGATGAGCCCGCCGCAGAGCATCGCTCTGCGGCGGGCTGTCTTTCTTTATCGTTTTGTTTCGTCGGTTCGTCGCTTTCCGTCCGCATACACGGCGCTCGAAAGGATCGCCGCCAAAACATTTTTGCATGCGTTCGCCATGGCGCGCTCGGAGATCCTGCCCTTGCGGTATGCCCGCAAGATCTCCCTGCGCACCCCCGCCGATCCCGGCATGACAAGATCGTTCCCCGACGCAATGCACAGCGCCGCGCTCGCCCTGCCTTTCCCCGTCGCAAACCAATCGGTCATCACGACGCCTGAAAAGCCCCATTCGCTGCGCAGTACGTCCGTGCACAGCACGCGGTCGTTCGCCGCATACTTCCCGTTTACACGATTGTACGAAGTCATCAGCGCCGCGGGATTCCCTTCCTTGACGGCAATTTCAAACGCTTTCAGATACGTCTCGCGCAGGGCGCGCTCCGAAAGTTCCGCCGTCATGTTCCGACGGTTTTCCTCCCGCTCGTTGCACACAAAATGTTTGTACGTCACCCCGACGCCCCCGCACGCATTGACGCCCTGCGACAGCGCCGCCGCCATCTTCCCCGTCAGAAGCGGATCTTCCGAATAGTATTCGAAATTCCGCCCGCACAGAGGATTCCGATGCAGGTTCATTCCGGGCGCAAGCCATAACGTCACGCCCGTTTCCAAAAGCTCCCTGCCCGTCGCCCGCCCGATCTCGTACATAAGCTCCGTATCCCAGGTCTGCGCAAGCAACGCCTCGCAAGGCCACTGCGTGCAATACTGATAATAGATCACGCTGTCTTTGCGCTCTTTCGGCTCCAAACGGCGCAACAGCTTTCCGATCAGCCCCACATACATATCTTCGGGGATCACCGGCAGCGCCAGCCGCTTGATCCTCCCCTCAAAAGCGCGCGGCTTCAGATTCAGTCCCTGCGGCCCGTCGCATAAATTGATGTTCGGTATCCCTTTTTTTACAAGCTTGGAAGTCGTCCGTCCCACGGCTCCGAACGTCAGATTGTAAGACTGCCCCCAATACCCCGCACCCGTCACCAAGCGCGCTTTGTCTCGCTTTTTGAGTTTTTTGTACAGCTCTTCCGTCTCCTTCTCAAAGTGCGCCCCGTTTGTATAATCGTTTCTGCGCAATACGATCCCGCCGCCGTATTCGATCACGGGAATATCCGCCGTTATAGCAGACAGAGCGTCTGCCGTCAAGATCGGCACCGCGGGGGAGGGCCGCTCCGTCGCTTTACGGCAAATCTCCGTCGTCACCGTTTCGCGGAAGCGGATCGCCGCCGCCTCCCGCACCTTGTCGGGGGAGTTCCCCACCCGCAAGATATAACCCCCCGCCTCGATCTTGTAACGGCTCTCCTGCTCAAAATAACTCGCCAGCATGGTAAGATCAAACAACATCTGCACCCGACACGACGCGCCCGATGCAAGCGTCGGCGTCTTCGCAAAGGCCACCAGCCGCTGCCTTTCTTTCGCGATGCTGCCCTTCGCCGGCGCGGCATACACCTGTACAATCTCCCTGCCTTCACGATCCCCTGTATTCCTGACGTCCGCCGTGACCACGGCCCTGCCGCCGATCAACGACACCTCTTCGTTTTCAATGCAAAAATCCGTGTACGACAACCCGAAACCGAACGGATACCGCGGCCTGATCCCCAAACTTTCAAACCATTTGTACCCGACAAACACGTCTTCTTTGTAAATATCGCGGGAAATATCCCCGTTCAGACCGCCGTATTCGCGCGCATACGGGTACGCATCGTAATCCGCGCCCCAACTGTCCGCCAGCTTGCCGCAAAAACAGGTTTTTCCCGTCAATACGTCCGCCAGCGCGTTCCCGCTCTCCATGCCGCCCTGCACGCCGTATACGATCGCGTCCAGATCCAGCTCTTCGTCAAAAGACAGATCCACAAGCCCGCCTGCGTTGATCACCAGCACCGTTTTTGCAAAAAGTTTTTTCATCGCCCGAAGATGTTCCAATTCCTCGTCCGCAATCAGAAAATCACCCTTTTCCGGTCTGCGGTCGCACCCTTCCCCCGCCTTGCGGGTAAGCACGTACACCGCCGTGTCCGAAAGTGCGTCCTCCCGTCCGATCGCAACGCCGTAAGGAGGCGAAAACTTCCTCCCTCCCGCCGACAGGGACAAAAGATCCGCGCGACGTTTTTCGCCCTTCTTCCGATTTTTTTCCCACGCCGAAAACGACGCGGCATATTCCGCGTCCGTTTCGTCCAGCCAGCGCGCCGTCAAGACGCGCCAGCCCGCATTTAAAAATCCCTGTTCGACGTTCACGCGCTCCCTCGGACGCGTTTCCCCGCTGCCCGTGCCTCCGTATTGCGGGCGGCGGACACCCCTGCCGAACAAACAGACTTCCCCGCCTGAAAGCGGCAACGCCCCTTTATTCTTCAAAAGCACCATGCCCTCCGCACAGGCACGCCGCGCAAGAGACCGATTTGCCTTTTCCCGTTCGCTCACCGCGCCGCTCAGCGGCGCGCGTATGATTGAATACATTCAAAACTCCTTCGCCCGAATTATTCCGCGCGCTCTGCCCGCTCGATCACCCCGCCGCCGATGCAGCGGTTCCCCGAATACAATACCGCGTATTGCCCCGGCGTGACCGCCCGCTGCGGTTCGTCAAAAAATATCTGCGCGCCGTCCGTTCCTTCCCGCCGCACAAGCACGCCTTGCTCCGCCTGACGGTAACGAAATTTCGCCGTACAGCGAAATTCTTCCTCTTCGGGCACGGCAGGGATCCAGTTCATCCCCGATACGCTGCAACGATCGGTGAACAGCTTGCTCTCGTCACCGTGCGAAACGTATAAAATATTCTTTTCCAGATCTTTTCCGATCACAAACCAGCGCCCGCCTTC
>CALVMA010000179.1 GCA_944341655.1 uncultured Clostridia bacterium
ACGCCGAAAAAATTACAAAAAATTACCTTTTTTCCGTGAAAAAGCCGAGGGGTATACTGCATATACCCCTCGGCTTTGGCTCTTCGTTTTGACTTCGCCCGCGGCTTGCTTTCCTTGCGATCCGCCCGCTCCGCGCTCTCTATCCTTCGGATACGCGGTTCAGTTCCTTCCCCAGCCGTTCATAATAGGCCGCGGCTTTCTGCACGAGCACCGCGTCCGCCTGCGGCTCTTCCGCCCGTTGCGAACCGTCCTCGTTGACCGCCGACATGTCCAGCGCCGCCTCCTCGAATTGCCGCACGAGCTGGGCATGCAAACTGTACGACGCGCAGTCCTCCAGCGCCGCCGCATAACACGAAAGCACCGTCCGCTCCGCCGCACGCATGTCCGCGAGCGCATCCGCTTCGTTCAGCGATACGTCCCTCTTGCTCAACTTTTGCATTACCGCTCCTCCCGTTTCTGCTGTTTTAAAGTTTCCAACAGCGCCGCGTACCGCGCCGCATGATTTTGCGAAAGCGAACGCATCCGCGCCGCCAACACGCTGTCCGTCAGCGTGTTCGCATAGAGTTTCGCTTTCTCTCCCGCCAGATATTCCGCTTCCAAAAGATTGCACACGCGCGCAAGCGCGCGCGCCGAAAACCGATTGGTCATTTCTCGCCCTCCCGTTACAGTTTGCCCGCTTTCCCCGCCCGATATGCAGGCCGCGCAAAATTTTGCGCCAAAAAAGAGGCGCGCGGACGCCGCGTTTTCCTTTCGCAACGGCGCAGCCGCGCGCAAACAATTTGCGCGCGGCTGCGCCCGAGCCTTCGGCAAAAGCGGAGCGCACCCGCTTTTTCGGGTGCGCTCCGCTTCAAAAACGTTATCGGATCATTTTCTCTTGAACAAAGTCCTGCGGCAGCTGTCGCACTCGATCGGAGTGCCTTCCGCCAGCTTGGAAAGTTCCACGATCGACAATTCCATGCCGCACTGCGGGCACCGCTTATCCTTGACCTCGCAGACGACGGGATATAACTTTTCGCGGCGCTTGGCATTGTAACGCTCCAGCTGATCCTTGGGCACGTGCTCCGCGATTTTTGCCATTTCTTTCTCGATCTGCGCGATCTCTTCCGCATGCTCCTGCTTGACCGCCGCGTATTTATCCTTGTATTCCTTGTATTGGCGCTGCATCAGGATCGTCTGCTTCTTCGCCGTCTGGTATTCCGCCGACGCCGCCTCGATCATCGATACGAGTTTATTGATCTCTGCTTTGAGCCCGCGGAGATTGTCCGAGATCTGCGACGCGTTCTTCTTGTAAAAGGAAATTTCGCCGCCCTGTTCGCCGATCATCTCGTCCAGGTTTTCATAATCGCGGATCGTGTCGGCTATCTCTTTGTATTTCTTTTCCAGTTGGTCAAACATGTGCTTCAATTCGACCGCCTTCGCATCCAGCGCCTCCAGCTTTTCGGGCGCCTTTTCCAAAAATTTACGCGCCGTCATGTATTTTTTCCGCTCTTCCGTTGCCGCGATCGCCTGCTCGACTGCACGCAGTTTCCCGTCCGCCTCCTGGTATTTCAACAATTCGTCTATCATTTTACACCTCCGTTCTCAAAGCATGAACGTATCTTCGTGGTATTCGCATTCCACGCCGAGTCCGTCTTTGAGCGTTTGATAAATTTTCTTGAATCCGTAATTTTCGCTCGCATAGTGGGTAAGCTGCACGACGCGCAGCCCCGATTCCAATGCGTCGCATATAAAATTGTGCTTGATGTCCGCCGAAACGAGGACGTCCGCGCCCCCTCTTTTCGCCGCGGCGATCGCGCCCGCGTCCACGCCCGCGCCGCAGAACGAGGCGGCTTTTCGAACCGTTCCTTCGCTTCCGTAAGAAAATATCCGTTCCGTGCGCAGCACGCTCTTCAACCTGTCCGCAAAATCGGCAAAGCCGATCGGCTTTACGTCAAAAACTCTCCCGTATCCGCCTTGCGAAAGCACTTCCTGCGGAGCGATCTCACCCGTTCCGCCGATCGCGCGGGCAAGGCTCTCGTCGATCCCGCCGTCCGCACAATCCATGTTCAGGTGCATGGAAATCACGCCGATCCCCGACTCCACCGCCCGCAACAGCCGCGCTCCCTGCGCGTCGTCCGCGCGCAGCGACGAAATCGGAAAAAATATGGCGGGATGGTGCGTCACGATCAGGTTTTTTCCCGACGCCGCCGCGGCGTCGATCGCCCCCTGCGACAAATCCAGTGAAAACACCGCGCCCGTGATGTCTTTACCCGCATCGATCAAAATTCCGCTGTTGTCGCGCCCGCCGTACATTGCAACGTATTCGTCGCTCAGGCGCTTGGGATACCGCGCATCGATGCGCTCATATATTTCTTTGAGCTTCATCCGCCACCTCCGTAAGCAGCTGCAGCCGCTCCCGCACCGCGGCCGCTCCGCCGCCCGCAAGGCGGGCGCGGCACTTTTCTGCCTCCGTACGCAGATACATGAGAAAATCTTGCGACGGAGAATGCAGATTGTCGTACCCGAATTGAAGGGCACGTTCGTCATATTTCCGCACGTCGCCCCGCCTCTCGGCACAGACGACGTCATAAAATTTTCCGTCGTAAAAAAGATAATCCCGCACGATCGCATACCCGTTTTCCAACAGGAACGCACGCACTTTCGGCGTATTCTTCATCGGTTGCAGAACCAGCCGCTCGGGCAGATACCCTTCGCGCAGAATGGCGATCATCTCCTCGCCGCCCATGCCCGCGATCAGCACTTCGTCCGCATCGCGCGGAACCTTTTCCAGCCCCGCACAGCAAAAACTCTGCACCGTGCCCGATTCTATGTACGCGGAAAGCAGTTTTTCCGCCTTTTGCAGGCTCGCCCGACTGATATCCGAAATATAACATCTCTTGCACAGCCCGTTCTCCAAATCAGATTGCGAGCAATGCCCGTGATCGCACCCCACGTGCGCAAACACTTCGCAGGGACGGATCTCGCCGCAAAGCGTTCCGAGGCGCACCGTACGTTTCATCAGTCGAGAAAATCCTTTAACTTCTTACTGCGGGAAGGATGACGCAGTTTGCGCAGCGCTTTCGCCTCGATCTGACGGATACGTTCACGCGTGACGTTGAATTCTTTGCCGACCTCTTCCAGCGTGCGAGGCTTGCCGTCGTCTATCCCGTAACGCAGGCGAAGCACTTTTTCTTCGCGCGGCGTCAAGGTGTCCAATACCCCCAAAAGCTGTTCCTTCAACATGGTGAACGCCACCGAATCGGACGGCGTGATCTCCCTGTCGTCTTCGATAAAATCACCCAGATGCGAATCCTCTTCCTCGCCGATCGGCGTTTCCAAAGACACCGGATCCTGCGCGATCTTCTGTATCTCCCGCACGCGGTCTACCGGCATGTTCAGCTCCTTGGCGATCTCCTCCGGCGTCGGCTCCCTGCCCAGCTGCTGCAACAGAATGCGCGACGCGCGCGACAAACGGTTGATCGTTTCCACCATGTGCACGGGAATACGGATCGTCCGCGCCTGGTCCGCGATCGCCCTCGTGATCGCCTGACGGATCCACCACGTCGCATACGTGGAAAATTTGAAGCCTTTCTGATAATCGAATTTTTCCACCGCTTTCATCAGACCGAGATTCCCTTCCTGGATCAGATCGAGAAACAGCATCCCGCGCCCGACATACCTCTTCGCAATGGATACCACAAGCCGCAGGTTCGCTTCCGAAAGACGCTTCTTCGCCGCCTCGTCCCCTTCCTGCATCTTGCGCGCCAGCTCGATCTCTTCGTCTACCGAAAGGAGAGGCACCCTGCCGATGTCTTTCAGATACATCTTCACGGGATCGTCCAGCCCGATGTCGCGCAATGCCTGTTCAAACAGTTCGCGGTCGCGCTCGTCCTCGTCCACGATCTGGATCCCCGCCTCGCCGATGGATTTGTAAATATAATCGATCTGGTCGGGACTCGTGTCGATCTTTTCCAGTATGTCGCAAAGCACATTGGTCGAGATGCTGCCCTTCTGCCTGTATTCGCTGATGATCTGTTTGAGAATGTCGTTGAGTTTCTGTTCGGTTACGCTCATCTTGTTTTTCTGATGTCCTCCGCTTACGTTAAAAATTTTTCCGTTCAATGGTCAGCCGCAAGATCTCTCGCGTGATCTCCCGCTTCTTCGAAAGATCGCTCTCCGCATCGCAGAGACGGCTCAGCCGCTCCAGCTCCGCATCGATCTTCGCCCTTGCCAACGCCTGCACGCAGTCATGAAAATATTTCTCCGCCCCCGTCCCCAGCAGACTCTCCCCGATGCTCAGATCGAGGATCTGCGAAAGTTCGGGCTCGTGCTCGTCCACAATGTCAAAAATCGCGCTCGCACGCAACGGTTCGCCCCTTTTCTGCCGCGCTTTGACATATTCCGCGATAGTATTATGCACAGGATTGTCGAAATTGACACTCGAAAGGTCGAAATTTTTTGCATATTTCGCCCCGAAAAGCACCGACGCAAGGATAAAACGGCACGCTTTCAGCTTCCCGTCCGTCCCTTCTTCCCGCAGTACGGGCTCCGCGATCTCCGTTTCCCGCGGCTTGACCGGCGCATTGTCCAGATCGCGGCGCAACGATTCGTACGTCACGCCCGTTTCGTCCCGCAGACGTTTGAGCAGATCCTCTTTCACGCTCTCGCTCTCCGCTTCCGCGATCACTTTCAGCGCCGCCGCTATATACGCGCGCCGCTCTTCCGTCTTGCTCAGATCGAAACTGCGCCGCTGTACTTCCATTTTAAAATCGATCAGCGGCATCGCCGCATCCAGACAGGCACGGTATCCCTCTTGCCCCCGACGCTTGATCACGTCGTCCGGATCCAGCCCCTCGGGCAACGGCACGACGCGCACGTTGATCCCTTCGTCCCGCAATATCTCCAAACCGCGGATCGCTCCCTTTTGCCCCGCAAAATCTCCGTCGTAGCTGATATATACGTTCTCCGCATACCGCTTCGCCAGCCGCGCCTGGTCTTTCGTCAGCGCCGTCCCCATGCTCGCCACTACGTTCTCAAACCCTGCCTGGAAAAGCGATATGGTATCCATATACCCTTCCACGACAATGATATCTTTCAGCGTGCCCGCTTTCTTTTGCTTTTTGATCTGGTTGATGTTGTACAGATTCTTGCTCTTTTCAAACACCATCGTCTCGCGCGTGTTTTTGTATTTCGCAAAATCCGTCTTTTCCAATACCCTGCCGCCGAACGCCACCACATCCCCGAATGCGTTGATCACGGGAAATATCAGCCTGCCCGCCTGCGCGTCCACAAGCCGCTTGTTCTTTTCCGATTCCATCACCGCGCCGCTGTCCAATATGTCCTGCTTCGAATACCCCCGCGACAGCAAAAACTGCGGCAGGCTCTGAAAATCCAAAGATGCGCCCAAACCGAATTTCCGCACCACCGGCGCAGAGATCTTGCGATCCAGAATGTATTGAATGTGCGCGTCCGCTTTGCCCGAATTGAGGTTGTCCAGATAAAAATGCGCCGTGTCCCGCAAGATATTCAAAAGGTTGTCCCGCTTCTTTTTCAGCTCCGCCGCCTTTTCCGTATCGAAATTCATCTCCGGCAAAGGCATCTTCGCCCGCTCCGCCAAAATCTTCACCGCATCCATAAAATCCACCGATTCGATCTCGCGGATAAACGTGATCACGTCCCCCGATACACCGCATCCGAAACAATGGTAAAACTGCCCGTCCGCATTCACGCTGAACGATGCCGTCTTTTCATGATGGAACGGACACCTCCCCCACCAGTTGCCTCCCTTGCGTTCGAGAGGCACGTAGGCGTTCACTACCTCGACCAGATCGTTCTTGCTTTTCAGTTGTGATAAAAATTCCGGATCCAGCCCTTTCCCCATACCTTCCTCTTTCTATCGTATGCTCAGTCGCTTTATAAATTACAAAATCAGATCTCTTCGATGTCTTTCTCCGTCAGCGCCCAGCTGCGCGGCACAAAGATGTAATCGAATACCGCTATGGCAAATTTGTCCGTCATCGACGACAGATAATCGCAGATCACCTGCTCCAAAGGATACCGCTCGGACAGCGCCAGATAAAAGGACGGAAGCTTGTCCTTGTTCGCCTTGAAATATTCGTACATACCCGAAAGCATGCGCTTTGCCCGCTCCTCCTCTTTCATGGACGCGGGCGTTATGTAGACGCGGTCAAACATGAAGGCGCGCAGATTTTCCAGCGCCTGCGCCTCCTTCTCTCCCATCGCGACACAGTTTTTTCCCACGCTCGCCTCATAAATGGAGGTGATCATCCTGTTGATGCGGTCCCGCGACGTGTTCCCCAAAATCCGTATTTCCTTTTTCGGAAGATCTTCTTCCCGCAACAGCCCCGCACGGATCGCGTCCTCGATGTCGTGATTCACATAGGCGATCCGATCCGCCAACGACACCGCCTTCCCCTCCAGCGT
>CALVMA010000180.1 GCA_944341655.1 uncultured Clostridia bacterium
ACGAGATGCTCATGTGACTGAGTTCAGACGTGTGCTCTTCCGATCTCAATTTAAGATTCTTTTTTTCCGTGCGAAAGCTTTCGCACGCTCGTATGATGCTCCTCCCCCGACAAAAGCGCAAGAATGTTCTTCCTGTGCGCAAACCACGTGAGAAAACAATCCAAAAGCAACAGTAAAAAGATCGCGACGACAAACCCGTTCACAAGTTCCTGCGAATAGCGCAGCCAGAAGATCACGCCCTGCACCGCCGTCAGAAGCGATACCCCCAACAGCGATCCCATCGAACCCCATTCGCTCGACCATATGTAAAACAACGTCAAAACAAGGATCGCCAAAACGACAAAAATCATCCACCAGTATTCGCAGCAGAGCGCAAAAGAATACATGCCCAGCGTCGACGCGATCCCCTTGCCGCCCTTGAACCGCATCGTGACGGGATATATGTGCCCGACAATCACCGACACGCCGCACACGTACCGCGCCAGATCCGTCACCAGAACGTCCGTCCCCGCAAACACATACCCGCGGAAAATAAGATGCGCCGCAAGCAGAGGCAATCCGCCCTTGAACATGTCGCAAAAAAGCGTCAGCGCCCCGATCTTCAATCCGAATTGACGGCTCATGTTCATCGTCCCCGGATTTCCGCTCCCCATTTTGCGCACGTCTTTGTGCTTGATCTTGGAGATGACAAGCGCAAAGTTGAAACACCCCACAAAATAGGAAACGACTGCCATCACGATAAACCAATACCAGATCTCTTTGAATGCTATTTCCATGATCCTCTCCGTTTCTATCCCATCATTCCCTGTTCGTTTTCCCCGCGGTTGCGCGTGACTATGCGGATGGGCGTGCCCGTAAAATCAAACGACCGCCGCAGTACGTTTTCCAAATACCTCTTATACGAAAAGTGCATGAGCGTCTCGTCGTTCACGAACAACACAAACGTCGGCGGACACACCGCAGGCTCCGAACAATAATAGATCTTCAGGCGCCTGCCGTTGAACGACGCCGGCTCGTTCGTGCGCACCGCATCCAAAATCAGGTCGTTCAGCGTTCCCGTCGAGATCCTTCGGTTGGCGTTTTCGTACACTTCCTGCGCTATTTTCAGGATCTTTTCCGCACGCTGCCCCGTCTTCGCCGAAACATACACCGACTTGAAATAATCCATGAAACTTAAATCCGCTTTGAGCTTGTCTTCAAATTTGTTGATCGTGTTGGTGTCTTTCTCGATCAGGTCCCATTTGTTCATCACGATCACCGACGGCTTGCCCTGCTCGTGAACATAACCAAGGATCTTGACATCCTGCTCCGTCAGCCCCTCGTTGCTGTCCACGACCGCCAGACACACGTCCGCGCGGCGCACCGCGTCAAACGCGCGCAGCACGCTGTAATATTCCACGTCGTCCGTCACGTTCTTTTTCTTGCGTATGCCCGCCGTATCTATGAGCAGGTATTTCTTTCCGTCCAGCTCGAAAGGCGTATCGATCGCGTCGCGCGTCGTGCCCGCAATGTCCGTGACGATCGACCGCTCAAACCCCAGCAATCTGTTGACAAGACTGCTCTTGCCCGCATTGGGCTTGCCCACTACGGCGATCTTCAAACGGTCATGCTCCTCTTCGGTGCCGCTTTCAAAATACGACACGACTTCGTCCAGCACGTCGCCGATCCCCTGCGAATGCTCCGCCGATACCGCATACGGCTCGCCCAGCCCCAACGCGTAATACTCGAACAGCTTATCGGGCGAAAAATTATCCACCTTGTTGATCGCAAGCACGACAGGCTTTTGACTGCGCCGAAGTTTCTGCGCCACTTCGTAATCGGAAGAGGTCAGTTCCTCCTTCCCGTCCAAAAGCAATACGATCACCTGCGCCATATCGATCGCAAGGTCTGCCTGACGCAAAATCTCCCGCCACATCGTATCCTGCGATTTGAGCTCGATCCCGCCCGTATCGATCACCGTAAATTTTTTCCCGCGCCATACCGCGTCCGCATACAGACGGTCGCGCGTCACACCGGGGCGGTTTTCCGTGATCGAGATCTTGCGCCCCACGATTTTATTGAAAAGCGTACTTTTTCCGACGTTCGGCCTGCCGACGATCGCTACCAAAGGATTTGCCATACAAACTCCTGCCCGCGCTCTCCCTGCGCGGCTCTGTTTTCCCGTCTATTATACAGATTTTCCTCTCGTTTGTAAAGAAAAAAGCGGCTTGCAAACGCAAACCGCCCTTTTGTTCTCTCTTAAAAAAGCCCGAGAATCGCACTCGCCACGTACAATGCCACCGCGATCCAGAAAATGATCACCCACGTCTTGCCGTGCGCCCGCGCAAACGAATACGCACCGAACACAATGCCAAGAAGAAGCGCGATATCTTTTATCAGGCGCAAAACATTGAAAAGCGTCCCGCTTACGTCCACTCCCACCAACGGCAACAGATTTTCCACAAAAATCAGCACCGCCGCCAAAAGCAAGGTCACAAAACAGCAAATTTTGATGAAATCACGGCGCGCTTCGCCTTCCGTTCTCTGTCTGTTCGACATAGTCATTATCTCCTTTGATTTTTTCCTTATTATTTTACCACGCCGTCACCCGAATTTCAAGCGAATCTCACCCGATTTTTAAAAAATTACAGGCGCGGCCTTTGACATTTTATGCCGAATTTTCCGTTTTTCAATCGGACGGCGCGTCTTTGTCGAAAATATAGACACCGTCCTCGCCGTCGTCCTCGCAAAACCGCACCGCAACGCCTTCCCTGTGCGACGTAGGCACGCTCTTGCCCGTGTAATCCGCTTTGAACGGAAGCTCCCTGTGCCCGCGGTCGATCAATGCCAGAAACTGTATCCGCGACGGCCTGCCCATCGACATGATCTCCGAAATCGCCGCACGTACCGTCCTGCCCGTGTAAAGCACATCGTCGCAGATCAGCACCGTCTTCCCGTCTACCCCGAAAGAGATCTCGCTCCCGAAAAACTCCACCTCCGTCCCGAGCGACTGAAGATCGTCCCGGTACAGCGCTATGTCAAACACGCCCATCGGTATGTCCCCGCCTTCGATCGAATCCAGGCATGCCTTGATCCGCTTGGCTACCGTGACGCCGCGCGTGCGGATCCCGATGATCACGAGATCCTCCGTCCCGCCGTTCTTTTCCACGATCTGATGCGCCAGCCTGCGGAATGTATTCGCCATCCCCTCCGCATCCATCAGCTTTCCCTTGATTTTCATGTGCGCCTCCCTTCGCTCCCGCGCTTCAGAGCACTCCGCCCTTTTCCAACACTTTCAGCGCCCTCTCAAAATACTCGGGCAGGGGCGCCTCGAACGTCATCCTCTCGCCCGTGACGGGATGCGTCAACGTCAGCCTGCACGCGTGCAAAAGCTGCCCGTTCAACCGGAATTGCTGCTTCTTGCTTCCGTACACCGGATCCCCCACGATCGGGTGGCCGATGTGTTTGCAATGCACCCGTATCTGATGCGTTCGGCCCGTTTCCAGACGAAAACGCACAAGCGTATATCCGCGCGCATACCTCTTCACCACTTCGTAATTGGTCGCCGCATACCTGCCTTTCTCTTTCGGCACCACCGCCATCTTTATCCGATCGGTCGGATGCCTGCCGATATACGTCTCGATGCGGCCGCTGTCCTCTTTGAAGATCCCGTCGCAAAGCGCCAGGTATTCCCTCGAACAGGTCTTGTCCGCGATCTGCGCGGACAACGAAAGATGCGCGGCATCGTTTTTGGCAACGACCAAAAGCCCCGATGTGTCTTTGTCGATCCTGTGCACGATCCCCGGACGTATCACCCCGTTGATCGAACTTAAACTTTTCAGACGGTACAAAAGCGCATTCACCAGCGTCCCCGTCAAATTCCCGCTCCCCGCGTGCACCGTAAGCCCCTGCGGTTTGTTGACCACCGCAAGATCGTCGTCTTCGTACACGATCTCGAGCGGGATATCCTGCGGCGTGAGATCCAAAACCTGCGGATCGGGTATCGCAACGTCCACCTCCGTCCCCGCCGCCACGGCGTGAGACGCCTTCGCCGCCCCGCCGCACACGACGTTCCCGTCGTCGATCAGCTTCTTTGCCGCAGACCGCGTGATCCCCAACGCCGACGCCAGATAGACATCCAGCCGCGGATAATCTCTGTCCGCCGTCAGACGGCGGCTATTCATCGCCGCGCCGCGTGCCGTCCGCTTTGGGAAGCGCGCCCGGATCGTTGTCCGATTCTTTTCCGCCGACCGAAAGCTGCCGCGCCGCTTCCTCTACCTTGCTCTTTTCTTCTTTCTTGTCTTTCTGCGCGCGGAACAGCGCGTCCGAATCGACAAACAACAGCGCCACGATCAGCATCACCGCGCCGACCGTGATCACGATATCCGCCACATTGTTGCTGAACTGCATCCAGCTCACATCGATGATCGGACGAAAATCCATATAGATCAGGTCGCGCACGCCCCCCATGACGCAACGGTCGATCAGGTTTCCGACCGCCCCCGCCATGATCAGCACCAGCGACATTTTCAAAAACCTGCGCTTTTTGCCCAATTTGATCACAAACAACAGCATGACAAGCACCGCCACGCTCGTCAGCGCGATGAACACAGGCAGCGCCCACGGCGTATCCGATCCGATCCCGAACGACATGCCCGTATTGACCAGCGTATCGATCCCGAACATCTTTCCCACCCAATAGATCACGGGCGAATTCACGTCCACCAGCGCAAACGCCGCCGCCTTCGTCAGCTGATCCGCCAAAACAAGAATGATAAATACTATCGCGTAAACCATATGATTTTTGTCGTTTCTCCCTGCAGGCGCGGCGGCCCAAATCCGCGCGCGCCCTCGATTTTTTACTCGATTTTTTTAATTGTCGTCCATCAATCCGAGATTGCGGCACAGCTTTTCCAGATCCAGCTCCCCTTTGGGATTGATCACATCGTCCAAATTGAATCCCGTTTCTTCCTCGCCTTCCACATACTTCTCGATCACCGCTTTCGGATCGAACGCTTCTCCCTCCGACACCTTTTCCTCCGCACCGAACTTTTCCCGCTCTTTGCCGAGCAGCGCGGACAGATTATCCGCAAATTCCGCGTACTTTTTCGCCTCCGACGCGGGGATCGCTCCCGCCATTTCCCCCGCCAAACGCTTCCACTTTTCCGCAAACAGCCGCAGCGTGTTCAGCTCCGTTTCCGCCGACATGCGGTACAGCCGCACGATCTCTTCCCCCTTTTCTTCCGCCGCGACGATCGCTTTGCCCACTTTGCCTTCTCGGCTTTTCATCTCCGCAAGGCTCGCCCGAAGGCTGCGGTTTTCCGCCGTCAGACCTTCCAGTCGGTAATTCAACTGGCGGATCTTGATCTCATACGCTTCCCGTATGCCCGCGATCAGTTTCTCCGCTTCCTGCTGTGTGCTCTTCTTAGCCATGATTCTCCCTTATCCGTGATATCATATTATTTTTAACCTCATACAGCTCCTTCGACAAATCCACCTTGTAAACGTGCGGATTGTCCGGACGCTTGTATTCGTCCCAAAAACTCTCTTTTTCCTCTTCCGCATACGCACAGATCTTTGAAAGCGGCGGCAACGGCTTCACCGGCTTCCCTCCTTCCACCACTTTCTCCAACAGCGGACGCATCCTGTAATCGGTAAACGTGATCGTCTTCCACGTATCCTTCGGGTGAAATATCGTCAGCGGCTGCGATTCGTCAAAACGCTCCGACCGCAAAGCGATCAGATCCGCCTCCGCTTTTCCCGTCTTTTTGTCGTAAATGCGGTAGACCTGCTTGAACGCAGGATTCGTGATCTTGTCCGAATTGTCCGAAAGTTTGATCTTCGGGATCTCTTTGCCCCCCTTCGGCGTGAGCGCCGAAAGTTTATACACGCCCCCGAGCGCAGGCATGTCCGCACTCGTGATCAGTTTGGTGCCGACGCCCCACAGATCAATGCGCGCACCCTGGTTTTTCAGCGAATTGATCAGATATTCGTCCAGATCCCCCGAAGCACAGATGATCGCATCGGGAAATCCCGCTTCGTCCAGCATTTTCCGCGCACATTTGGATAAGTACGCCAGATCCCCGCTGTCCAAACGGATCCCCTTGGGCTCGTGCCCTTCCGCCCGCAGCTCCCTGAATACCCGTATCGCATTCGGTACGCCGCTGCCCAGCGTATCGTATGTATCCACCAGCAGCAGACAGGCGTCCGGATACATCTTCGCATACGCGCGGAACGCCTCGTATTCCGAAGGAAAATTCATCACCCAGCTGTGCGCGTGCGTGCCAGATACCGGTATGCCGAACATCTTCCCCGCCAGCACGTTCGACGTCGATCGGCAGCCGCCGATCACCGACGCGCGCGCGCCGTAGATCCCCGCGTCCGGCCCCTGCGCACGCCGCAGCCCGAATTCCATCACCGAATCGCCTTTCGCCGCATACGCCACTTTCGCCGATTTGGACGCGATCAGCGTCTGATGATTTATGATGTTCAAAAGCGCCGTCTCTATAAACTGCGCCTCCGGCAACGCCGCCCGCACCGTCACGATCGGCTCCTCCGGAAATACCACCGTGCCCTCCGGCACCGCGTATATGTCCCCGTTAAACCGAAACGTCTTTAAATATTCCAGAAATTTTTCGTCAAACAGCCCCAGCGAACGAAGATATTGCACATCTTCCTCTTCAAAATGAATGTTGCGGACATATTCCAACGCCTGCTCCAGCCCCGCCGCTACCGAATAGGAGATCACCTTGTTCCGACGGTAAAACAGATCGAACACCGCAACGTCTTGCTCTTTCCCGCTCTTCAAATACCCGTCCATCATCGTCAGCTGATACAGATCCGTCAACAACGTAAGATCACGCGTCATTTTTCTTCTCCGTGCCTTTCCTCTTTCTTATCTTCCGCGGGACATTCCGTCAGCGCATGGCAGAACGGACACTCCGCGACCCCTTCCTCCGCCGCAAACTTCGCGCCGCATTCGGAACACTTGATCACATGCTTCTTCGGCTTTGACGGCTCCTGCGGCTTCTCCTGCGATGCCTCCTGCGCCGCCGCCATTTTTTTCGCCTTCTCGTCTTCCAGCTTCTTCAACTGCTCTTTCGTGTAATATTTCGGCATCGTAGCAAGAGGCTCCCCCGTCACCGCACCGAAACAACTGCCGTATTTTACCCTGTTAAAATACAGAACAGCCACAAACAGCAAAAGCCCGCCGATCGCCATACCCATCGCAAAAAGCTGCGATACGGCAACCGTCTCCCCTAAAATATACTGCGCGTCGCGCAGAGGCTCCATGACCGAACGCACAACCCCGTATCCGAAAAAATAACCCGCCGTCGCAAGCCCGTGCGGCTTCTTCGTAAATTTCCACATCAACGTGAAAAGCAATGCGAAAATAATAAGATCCAGCAGGCTTTCATAGAAAAAGAATGCATAATGCCAGGTCGACGACCTTTCAATATACACGCCGAACGGAAACCACTGCATCGCCGTGTTCGTGATCTCCGCCCCGTACACTTCCTGGTTGAAAAAGTTCCCCCAACGCCCTACCGCCTGCGCCAGGATCACGCACGGAAGCAGACAGTCCGCTACCCGCAGAAAATTGATCTTGTGAATAAGACAGAACAACACCACCCCGAGCGCTCCGCCGCATACCCCGCCGATGATCGACAATCCGCCTTCACGAAATTTACTGAACCAATCCGCCATCGACGTCGTCGGATCGGTCAGACAATAAAACGTCCGCGCCCCGATGATCCCCAAAGGCAGTATGCACAGCAAAAGATCTATCACCCAGTCGGTCGGTATGTTCCGACGGCGGAACAATAACGCACACACGACCGTAGCCAATATGATGCCGCACACTATGCAGACCGCATAGTAGTAAATCTCAAAGCCGAATACCGAAAAAGACCGGTCGGGAATAAAATAATTAGGCTCTTTCATGTCCGCTTTCTCCCATACGCGCCAACAATATGCCACGCATAATTTTTTGTTATACTTTCATTATACCATTTCCGCCGCCTTTTGAAAAGCGATTGCAAGGTTTTTCCTCGGAATTATTTCTTTCTTCCTTTCCCGCTCCCGCACTCGGCTTAATACCAAAACTTTTACATTTTTTGCCCGAATTTGTACGTTTTTGCAAAATATTTGTAAAAATTTGAAAAAAACAGAAAAAATCGTTCACCACCCTATTGACAATTCCCCAAAAAAAGTATATTCTTATAAAAACATAAAAAGGAGGGGATCTGTATGTTCTGTCAGGACTGCGGCGAAAAACTATCTTTGAAATTTTGTGACAACGAAGGGCTCGTCCCCTACTGCAACGCGTGCGGCGAGTTTAAATTTCCGCTCTTCAAAACGGCCGTCAGCATGGTCACCGTGAATAAGGCGCAAGATAAAATCCTGATCGCCAAACACACCAACGGGGACTTTTTGCTCTTTGCCGGCTACGTGAAAAAAGGCGAGTCCGCGGAAAAAACCATCGTCCGCGAAATGAAGGAAGAAACGGGCCTGAACGCCGTCAAATACCGCTATATGAACTCACGCTACCACGAGCCCCGCAACGTTTTGATGCTCGGCTTTATCGTAGTCGTTTCCGACGGCGAACTCAAAATCAATACCGACGAGATCAGCGAAGCCCGCTGGTGCTCTTTCGACGAGGCTTTGCAGACCGTCTGCCACGACTCCACCGCCGAGTATTTCTTGAAAAATGCCGTCGCGGAGCTCAAAAAAGAAAAAATCTGAGACACACAGAATTTTAACGGATAAAAGGCGCCCCGCTCTTTCACGGCGCGCCTTTTATCCGTTTTTTCATGCTTTCAAAATTTATCTCTTGCGATAATTTTCACAGCACGTGCAGGATTCCGCGTCACAAGCACACGTGCTTCCGACCACAATATGATCCAGCGTGCAGTTTTTCCCCTCACAGTTGAACATGCAGTCGGATACTTCACATCCGATGGATTTGTTGATCTTGTCCATGTCTTTCACCTCCTTTCCCTTATTATGCCCCCAAACCCGCCCCTTTATTTACAAAGGACTTGACTTTTTTTCTCTTTCATTGTAAAATATCTTAAATTGAAACTACTCGAGGTGCACCATGAAAGTCATTCTCAAACAAGACGTGAAAGGAACCGGGAAAAAAGGCGAAATTTTGGACGTGAGCGACGGCTACGCAAAAAACTTCCTCCTCAAAAAAGGGCTCGCCGAACAGGCTTCTTCCGTGGCGGTCAACAGCCTGAAACTGCAACAGGAAGCCGAGGCCCGCAAACGCGCGGAAGAGATCCGCGAAATCCGTGAGCTCGCTCAGAAAATGGATAAATCCAAAGTTTCCGTCACCATAAAATGCGGCGAAAACGGCAAAGTGTTCGGCAGCGTGACCGCCAAGGAAATCGCTTCCCGCCTCGCCGATCTCGGCTTCGACGTCGATAAAAAGAAGATCCTTCTCAAAGACTCCATCAAAACCGTCGGCGATTATACCGTGGAAGTCAGACTCATGGAAGGCGTTTCCGCCAAAATCTTCGTGTCCGTCCTGCCCGAATAATTCCCCGCCCGATTAAAAAATTTAAAAAACTTCAGCCCCGAGGCACCTCCGTGCCTCGGGGCTTTTTCAGCTGTCTTTCCTCCTCATTCGGCGGCTCCGCTCTTGCATCCGCTGACCTGCCGCCACGCACCTTGCCTCTTCGCCGGCCTGCCGCGCCGCCTCTTCCTCACCGCACTCCGCACGATCGCCTTGTAGATCTCCCCCGCGGGCAGAGGCGCCAACGATACCCCGAATACGATCGCCCATTGCACGGGATCCAGCAGCACGATGTCAAAAGCCGCCCGTATCGCCGGCAGCGGACACAGCAGCAAATTCACCGCGATCCCCGCAAAAACAGTCAAAAACAACATTTTGTTCCCGAAAAATCCTTTCCCGAATGCGGAATTGCGCTCCGATCGTATATTGAACGAATGAAACAGCTCCAAAAACGAAAGCACAAAAAATGTCATCGTCACGCCCGCGGCATTCCCGTAATTCGCCGTTCCGTAAACAAATACCCCCACGCACAAAGCCGTCTGCACCAACCCGTAAAACAATATGGATACCACGCTCTCCACATTGAATACGCTGCCCGCCTTTTGCGGCGGTCGGCTCATGCAGTCCGCTTCCGCCCGCTCCGCACTCAGCGAGAGCACCGGCAGACTGTCCGTGATCAGGTTGATCCACAACAGCTGCGTCGACGTCAGAAAATCCAGCTGCCACATCGCCAAAGTCACGATGAGTATGGAAAGCACTTCCGCAAGATTCGTCGCAAGAAAAAATTGTATCGTCTTTTTGATGTTGGAAAAAATATGCCGCCCTTCCCGCACAGCCGTCACGATCGTCGAAAAATTATCGTCCGCGATCACCATGTCCGCCGCGCTCCTCGTTACGTCCGTACCCGATATCCCCATCGCTATCCCGATATCCGCTTTCCGTATCCCGGGCGCATCGTTGATCCCGTCGCCCGTCATCGCTACCACATCCCCGCGCTTTTGAAACTCCTCCACGATCCTGCTTTTATGCTTCGGGCTTACGCGCGCAAAGACGCGCGTCTTCGCTATGCGCCCCCCCGCCTTTTCCCCTTCCAGCGCGTCCAGCTCCGATCCCGTCATGACTTGCCCTTCGTCTTTCGCTATCCCCAGCCTCTGCGCGATCGCAAACGCCGTCTCCTTATGATCCCCCGTGATCATCACGGGCATGATCCCCGCGCGCATACAGTCCGCAACGGCTTCCCTGACACCCGCTTTCGGAGGATCGATCATGCCGCATATGCCCAGAAAGATCAGATCGCTTTCCCGCATTTCCCCCGCATAACCGGCATAAGCAAAACCGAGCACCCGCAGCGCCCGCGATGCCAGCGCCGCCGTCGCCGATAAAATTTTTTCTCGGTCTTGCTGCGTGATCGGACGCACGTCCCCTCCGTCGCAGATGCGCGTGCATTTTTCCAAAAGCACGTCCGCTCCGCCCTTCACGTAACTGAAGCGCCCCGCCTTCGTCTGCGCCGCCACCGTCATCATTTTACGCTCCGACGAAAAAGGAATGCTGCCCAGCCGCCTGTATTCGCACGAAAAATTGCAGCCTTCCGCAAAATTCACGAGCGCAACTTCCGTAGGATCGCCGATATGCCTGCCGCCCCTGCCTTTGACTGTGTTGCATACCAGCATGCACTCCAATATCTTCTTGACGCTGCCCTGCGCTTCTTTGCATTCCTTCCCCGTCAGCGCCTTTCCCGAATCGGAAAAATCCGCCACGATCTCCTCCACCGTCATACGGTTTTCCGTCAGCGTGCCCGTTTTGTCCGAACATATACAGCTGCACCCGCCCAGCGTTTCCACCGCGTGAAGCTTCCTGATGATCGCCCGCTCGCGGCTCATTCTCTGCACGCCGAGCGCCATGATCACCGTCACGATCGCCGGCATCCCTTCCGGGATCGCCGCGACCGCGATCGCGACCGACGACATGAAATTCTGCAACAGCGTGCTGTCTTTGAAAAATATCCCGAAAATAAAGATCACCGCGGCAACCGCGATCACAAACGCCGTGATCACCCTGCCCAAGACCGATAGGATCTTCTCCAACGGCGTCCGGACGCTCTTGGTTTCTTCCAGCATTCCGGCTATCTTTCCGATCTCCGTATTCTGCCCCGTTTCCACGACGACCACTTTCGCTTGTCCCTTTACCACAAACGTCGAAGAATACACCATGTTTTTCCTGTCCGCCGTCTGCGTGTTCTCCGCACACGCAGACGGCGATTTGACCGCCCCGTGCGATTCCCCCGTCAGCGCCGACTCGTCGCAGCGAAGTTCTTCGCAATGCAAGATGCGGCAATCCGCCGGCACCATGTCCCCCTCTTCCAAATATATGACGTCGCCCGGCACGAGCGCGCTGCTCTCCAACAATACGTCGCGCCCCGCTCGCACCGTCTTTACGTGACAGACCGATAACTTTTTCAGCTTTTCCACCGCATTGTCCGCCCGATACTGCTGTATAAACCCGACGATCGTGTTCAACAATATGATGAAAAGAAGAATGCCCGTGTCCGCAACTTCATGCGCATCTCCCGTCACATACGCGATCGTTCCCGATATCATCGCCGCGCAGATCAGCAAGATCGTCATAAAATCTTTGAACTGTGCCAAAAACAATTTCAGCGCTCCCCCGCGCTTTTTCCCTCGCAGCACGTTTTCTCCGTATCGACGCATCCGCTCCCGCGCTTCCGCCTCGCTTATGCCAAGCTCGGAAGACTTTAATTCCAAAAGCACGGATTCGGACGTTAGTGAATGATATGCCGGCATAAAACAGCCTCCCCTAAGATTTACAAAATAGTGTATTCGCCCGCGCCTGCCATTATGACCGTTTTCCCCGCGGAAAGCCCCGCTCCGCTCCCCGCAGAAAAATTTTTTCCGCGGCCGCTCTTTTTGTTTGACATTTACCGCCCGAACGTGTTATTATAATAAAGCTGAACTGCTCGGGCTGTTTATTTTTTCATATCCTGCGGGGGTGTAGCTCAGTTGGTTAGAGCGCATGCTTGACATGCATGAGGTCATAGGTTCGAGCCCTACCATCCCCACCATAAAAAGGAACACAGCGTTATGCTGTGTTCCTTTTTTTCGCGCAATTTTTGCGCCGCAGATTGAAAATGTACAAAAAAACGCACCCCGTTCCGGTTTTTCGTAGACCGAAACGGGGTTTTTGATTTTTAAGATCTAAATGTCTTTTACTTTAAAGCGGCAGGCCGCCGCAGTTTTGCGGCGGCCTGCCGCTTTATTAAAATTGATAGTCTCCCGCTCCGACCGTCTGCTTTCTGCCGTCCGACAAAACGATTTCGGCCGTACAGTTGACGGGAACGCTCACCCGATATTTGCAGCCGTCCTGCGTCCGATTCCAGCCGCAGGATACTTTCCCGTACACGCTCGCGTACTCCGTCCGCGCGTGCGTCAGGTTGCCGCCCGGTTTCGGCGCGATCAAAAACCGATTCTCCCCCGCGACCGATACGCCGCACATTTGCGAGAAGATCCATTCGCACACCGCCCCTTTGGAATAGTGATTGAGCGACGCGACCGCACGCGCATGCGGGCCTTCCCAGTTTTCCCAAACCGTGTTCGCTCCCATTTTCGGCATACACAGCCAGCCGGGCAATTTTTCGTTCTCCAACAGACGGTACGCGTATTCAATGTCGATGTCCGCCAACACATACAGGATAAACGGCGTCGACAAAAATCCCGTTCCCAAACGCCAATCGTAATTTTCCAGGGCGCGGATCAGCCGCTTCTTCGCAAATTCTTCCTGCTCCGCCGTCAAAAGCCTCATCTCAAAGGAAGCCTCTTCCGACCAGTCGCCCGCTTCCTCCTTTTCGTCCCAGAGCTGCACCTTCCACTCTACCCTCTGCCTGGAAACAAGCTCCGCAGGGTATTCCGCCCGCATTCTCTCCGACATGACCTTGCCGCTGTCCCAAACCGTTTTGTCCTCCGTCGTGGCCACGATCCGATAACCCGTCTGCTTTTTTCCGCCCTCACAATTCCAGAACAAACGCGGGTGCAGTATATCCATACCCACAGGATTTTTCAAAAACTCCGTCCTAAGTCCGATCGCCTTCATTCAGCCCCTCCATAAAATTTTTTATTTCTTCCACCGCTTTTTCGTAACAAGCGTATTGCTCGCACACCGTCTTTGCGTTCGTGTAAAAATTTTTCTTCACGCGTCCGTCCGACGCCATTTCGATAAACCCGTGGCGCGCTTGCGAATATTCCGTATGCCGCACGTCACACCCCGCCTCTTTCAGCTTCTGAAAAAATACCGCTCCGTCCGAACGCAGAGAATCGCACCCGCCCGTAATCAGCAGCATCGGCGGCAGGCTTTCAAGCGCCTCTTGGCTCATATACACGGGCGACAGCCCGTCATCTTTGCGCATCGCCTTGTCCGGACAATATCTCTTCGCAAACCCGTCCAGAATAAATTTCGGAATGCTTGCACGTATGTACTTCCGCCTGTTGTCCGCTATGTTCAGCCACGGATAATCCAAGACGGCGCCCGCCGCCTTTTTCATCCTCCGCAACAGCCAGACGGCAAGATTTGCACCCGCACTGTGCCCTATGACAAAGATCTTTTCCCTGTCAAAATGCAGGCTCTCGTCCCCGCAAACCGCTTCCAACGTATCCAGGCAATCTTCGCCCGCCGCAGGATATCTGTGCGCGGGAGCGAGACGGTAATCCAAAGTCACCGCGTTATACCCCGTTTCGCCCGCCAGCCGCTCGCACAAACGCACGTCGTCGTCCGCTTTTCCGAAACAAAATCCGCCGCCGTGAATATCGACAATGAGCGGCTTTCCCGCCGCCCCCGCGTCCAGGTACAGCGCCCGAAGCGCCCTTCCTCCCGCCGTATAACAAAGTTCTTTCATGCTCCCGCCTCCTTCAAAAACATTTTCAGGTCCGCAAGCGTTTTGCGCGCCTCTTTCAGCATCGGAAACATCGGCCATCCTTGCTCTTTCCCGCTTTCAAATAGACTTTTTGAAAGGCTTTGAGCTCCCTCTCCGCTTTGAAAACGCTGCCACGCGGCGCTTTTACGTACAGCTGAACGACATCCGCCCCCTCCCGCGCACCGACGTTCGCGACTGCGCACGAAACCGTCAGCGTTCCGCCTTCTTCCTTCACGCGCATGCCGCTATACGCAAATTGCGTATAGGACAATCCGTACCCGAACGGATACCGCACCCTCTTCTTCGCCGTGACATAATAACGGTATCCGACATAGATGCTCTCTTTATAGACCTCGTTCGGCGTCTTCCCGAACGCCTCCGCAAACGGCACGTCCGCATATTGCATCGGCCACGTCTAGGCAAGCCTCCCCGAAGGATCCGCTCTCCCGAACAAAAGATCCGCACACGCTCTCCCCCCGCTCTGCCCGGGAAGATACATGTTCAGTATCGCACCCGCCTTCTCCGCAAACGGAAGCTCCACGGGCGCCCCTCCGAAAAGCACCACCGCCACTTTTTTCCCCGCCGACAAAAGCGCCTCGATCAGCGCAAGCTGGTTTTGCGGCAAACTCATGTTTTCCCGATCGCATCCCTCGCTCTCCGCGTAATCGGTAAGCCCCGCAAACACCAGCACCTTTTCCGCACCCGCCGAGAGCAGCAGCGCTTCCTCCGCATACTCGGCGTCTTTTTCCGATCCGTTCTCCGCATACCCGCGCGCAAACGTGTACTTGATCCCCATGTCGTCGAACGCTTTCCTCGGCGTCGTGATCTTCGTGGGATTGATCATCGAACTGCCCGCCCCCTGGTACCGCATCTTCTCGAACAGATCCCCGCACACAAACAGCTCTTCCTTTTCCGATAACGGCAGCATGCCGTCGTTTTTCATGAGAACGGCGCTGTCTTATGCGATCTCGCAAGCAAGTTCGTCGTTTGCCGCAAAATCGCAGTCGTCCGCACTTTCATGCGCGTATTTTCCGACCAGCCGCAACACGTTCTTCACCGCTTCGTCCAGTTCTTCGGCCTTCAGCGCGCCGCTCCTCAGCCCTTCCGCGATCCATCGGCGGCATATCGCCGTGTCCCCCGGCATCTCCAGATCCAGCCCCGCGCGCAGCGCAGCGACCCTGTCGTGCATCGCGCCCCAATCCGTCATGACCAATCCGTCAAAACCCCATTCTCCGCGCAACACGTCCGTCAGCAGCCACCTGTTTTGCGAACAGTACTCCCCGTTGATCTTGTTGTATGCGCACATCACGCTCGCGGGCGCACTCTCCTTGACCACGATCTCAAAAACTTTCAGATAGATCTCGCGCATCGCCCGCATGTCCGCGACCGAATTGCCCATAAACCGAAAATTTTCCGCATTGTTCAGCGCAAAATGCTTCAACGATGCGCCGACTCCCTGCGATTGCACCCCCTTTACTTCCGCCGCCGCCATCTTCCCCGCCAGATACGGGTCTTCCGAATAATATTCAAAGTTCCGCCCCGCCGCAGGATTGCGCTTGATGTTCACCCCCGGCCCGAGCACGATGTGCACGCCGTATTTGTGCGCCTCCCGACCGAGCGCCTCCCCCAGCCTGAAAGAATTTTCCGGATTCCAGCTCCCCGCTACCGTCGCCGCCGTCGGAAACGCCGTCGCCGCAAGACTGCCCGTCACACCGTTGTCGCCGCCTTCCGTCTGCACCCGCAATCCGTGCGGCCCGTCCGACATCCGCACCGCCGCGATCCCCAGCCGCGGCACCGCATTGGTGTACATAAAACCCGTCCCCGCTGCCAGCGCGATCTTTTCTTCCTCCGTCAATTCCTGCAGATACTGCTCCGTTTCCATCCGAAACCTCTCCCTTCCCATTCTTTTTCATAAAAATTATACCCCTTTTTTTTAGCAAAGTCTTGCATATTTGTTTTATTTCTATTATAATTGTTTTATCTTTGGAGAAGTTTATGGAGAATATCGATTTCAATTACATTTGCACGGTCATCGGAAATCTTTCCGGCATCCCCGTACGCATCTTTCGGCGGGATTCTTTGATCTTTTACCACTCCGTGGTCAACCTGCCCGCCGATCCGCTGATCGCCTTCAAGGACGAAGTCTTTGCCGTACGGTCGCATATCGGGTATTTCATCACGCCCTACTTCCATTATTACGGCATCGTCAACAGCGGGGAATATAAAATCGTGATCGGCCCGTCCATACAAATCAAAAACACCGACCAGGCTTTAAAAGAGCTCGCTTTCCGATGCAACCTGTCCGCCGAAGATACCGACGAATTCATCGCCGGCATGAAGAGTATCATACCCATGCCGCTCGACAGCATCCTGCAGATCCTTTGCACCGTCAACTATATCATGAACGGCGAAAAACTCGGGCTGGGCGATATCAGGATATTCGACTCCGAACAGCAATTCTTAAAGGCAAAACTGGAAGAGGAAAAAGTGTCCTACAATTTCGATACCGACGCAGCGGGCCCCTCGGAGCAGAGGGATATCCACAACACCCTCGCGCTCGAACAGACGATCGCCAACTTCGTGCGCAGAGGAGATACCTCCGCCCTCAAAGAATGGATGGCCACCATCCCCGCCGTCCGCGGCGGCGTGCTCGCCGCGGACCAGCTGCGCCAGATCAAAAACACCTTCATCGTGACCGCGACCATCGTCTCCCGCGCCGCGATACGCGGCGGCATGGACGTCAGCGACGCCCTCATCCTCAGCGACGCCTACATTCAAAAGTGCGAGCTCCTCAATGATCTGGAACGCATCACCAACCTGCAATACCACATGGTATTCGATTACACCGAACAGATCGAAAAACTTCGGCGCGGCAAAACGCCCTCCAAACTCGTGCTCGACGTGACAAATTACATCCACCACCACTTCTCCGAACCCATCACCACGGCCGAGCTCGCACGCTCCCTGTTCATCAGCCGCTCGCGGCTCTCCGTCAAGTTCAAACAGGAAACAAACGAAAACCTGACCGACTTTATCTTAAAAGAAAAGGTCGAAGAAGCAAAACGGCTGCTCCGCTATACCGACAAACCCGCCGCCGCCATCAGCGCCTACCTCGGATTTTCTTCGCAAAGCCACTTTTCGCGCGTATTCAAAAAATATGCCGAAGTCTTGCCCAACGAATACCGCAAACAGCACAACGACTGACCCCCGACTTTGATTTTATACGGCTTTGAATTTATAAATGCCCGCCGAAACAGAAATTTCTGTTTCGGCGGGCATTTATAAGAATGCGGCAGTCTGCCGCGGCAGGGCTTCCCCCGCCGATCTTTATCCGATTTCTTTGAAAAACGTATCCAGATATCCGCCCTCGAACAGCTCGATCAATCCCCTGTCCGCACACTGCGTCAGGGAAGGATCGAAAGGAATGCGCGCAATGTTCCTGACATCGTATTCCTTTGCCAGCGCTTCCGCCGCGCTTTTGCCGAAAATTTCGATCTTCTTTCCGCAATCGGGACAGAGAACATAGCTCATGTTTTCCACGATCCCCAGGATCGGCACGTTCATCTTGCGCGCCATGTTCGCCGCTTTCTTCACGATCATCGATACGAGCTCCTGCGGCGTCGTTACCACCACGATCCCGTCCAACGGCACCGATTGGTAAATGCTCAGCGGCACGTCCCCCGTTCCGGGAGGCATGTCCACAAACATATAATCCACGTCGTTCCAGATGACGTCCGTCCAGAACTGCAGAACCGTTCCCGCTAGCACCGTCCCGCGCCAGATCACGGGATCCGTATCGTCCTCCAAAAGCACGTTCATGGACATGATCTCGATGCCCGTCTTGCTGAGCACGGGGAAGATCCCCATGTCACTGCCCGTCGCTTTCTCGCTGATCCCGAACATCTTCGGAATGGACGGCCCCGTTATGTCCGCATCCATGATCGCCGCCTTAAAACCGCTCCGTTCCGCCGTCACCGCAAGCAATGCGGTCGTCAGCGACTTCCCTACGCCGCCTTTGCCGCTCACCACGCCGATCACTTTTTTGATCTTGCTCAGTTCATGCGGCGCTTTCCTGAAATCGCGCTCGGAACATTTCTCCGTGCAACTGCCGCAGTCATGCGTACATTTTTTTGCCATCGTCACACCTCTCATAGCAAATCTTTCGGATCGTATTCTGCTTTTTTATACACTTTGTCCCGCTTGTCGGTTATCTCGCTTTTAAAAACGTCCTGCCATTCCTGCGCATCGTAATCTTCGATCGTACACGTAACATAATGCTCCGAACAGCCCAGCTCTTTCGTAAGAGCCTTGACCAGCGCCGCAGAAAGTTTCTTCTTCTGCTCCTCCGTCCTGCCTTTCAACATCTTTACCGCTATATGTGGCATCTGATTTTTTCTCCTTTAATGATTGAGATTCTTATATAGATTATAATACAAACCGTGCCGTTTGAGCAACTCTTCGTGCGACCCTTGTTCCGCAATTCCTTTATTCGCTATAAAAAGTATGCGGTCGGCATTGCGGATCGTCGACAGCCTGTGAGCCACGATAAATGACGTCCTGCCTTTCAAGATGATCTCCAGCGCGTCCTGGATCAGCTTTTCGGTATCCGAAGAGATCGAGCTCGTCGCCTCGTCCAAAATGACGACCGACGGGTTTTTCACCACGATCCTCGCAAAACTGATCAGCTGCTTTTCGCCCGCCGACAGCCCCTCGCCGCGCTCTTGCAGCTGCTCCTGATACTTGTTCGGCAGCCGCTCGATGCACGAATCGGCAAAAATCATTTTTGCCGCCGCAATACATTCTTCGTCCGTCGCATCAGGCCTCCCGTAACGGATGTTCTCCATGACCGTGCCCTTGAATATGAACGGATCCTGCATCAACACGCCCACTTTGCTGCGCAACGATTTCAGCCGGATCTTCCTTACGTCCTCCCCGTCGATCTTTACGCTGCCCTCTTTCACATCGTAAAAGCGCGTCAGAAGATTGATGACCGTCGTCTTTCCCGCTCCCGTCGGCCCCACCAGCGCGATCCGCTCCCCGGGCTTCACATGCAAATCAAAATGCTCGAGAATGTTCACGCCTTCATCGTAACAAAAAGTCACGTTGTCAAAATCGATCCTGCCGCTTACGTCATCCAGCTCGACGCTGTCGGCGCTGTCCGCTATGCTCACGGGAGCGTCGATCGTCTCGAAAATGCGCTCCAGGTTCGCGGAAACCTGCGACAGGTTCTGTATGATCGCCGAAAGCTGCGTCAACGGCGCCGAAAACAGCCCCATATAACTCAAAAATGCGATGACTACACCCGTCGTCACTCCCATGGTGCCCTGCTGCATCAGTATAAACGAAACCGCATACAGCAACAGCGTCCCGAAATTCCAGCAGATCCCCACCACGGGAGAGTTCAGCTCGTTCCGCACCACGATCTTTTTCCACGTGTCCGCACAGTCCTTCTGCAGATCGTGATACACCTGCTCGTTGAAAACCGTACGGTTGTAATTCTGTATGATCTTCTCGCCCATGATCGATTCGACAATGAACGCCGTACTGTTGGAATCCTTCGCCCGGTTCAGACGGAACAGCTTGCGGATCACCCGCCGTATCAGAAATATCCCCACCGTCAGCGGCACGATGGTCGCATACACGATCAGCGTCAGGATCGGGCTGAGCATCAGCATGAACACCGTAACCACGACGATCTTCACGATGTTCAATATAAAGTTTGTCAGATAATTCGTAAAAAATTCGGAAAGCTCCGTTATATAGGAGGTCACCCGAACGACGATCTTCCCCGACGGACGGTTGTCAAAATAATCGAACGGCAACGCCTGCAATTTGTAGAAAATATCCTTGCGGATATCCGCAATGATCCCGTGCCCCGCCCTTCCGAGACTCCTTTGCTGAAAATAACTGATCGTAATTTCCGCAACGCCGCATATAATAAATCCGCCTACGGCAAGAAAAAATTTATTGTATTTGCCGTACTCGCTGTATTCGGGGATCGCCGTATCCACGATGTAACTTAACAGCAACGGCGTCACCATCGATGACACGACCGCCAAAAGCATGATCACGATCACAAAAACAAACAGCTTTTTGTGCGGCGCCGCATACCGCAGAAGACGGCGCAGGTTCTTCACATCGATCTTCTCTTTTTCAGCAACTACTTCGTCCTGAAAATACGTGTTTCTCTCCGCCATCGCTCAGACCTCCCCCGCCGCTTCCAATACGGCATCGGATATGTCGGCGTCCGAATTGTCCTCTTCCGCCGTCTGCATCGCGTATATCTCCGCAAACCTGCCTTTCTTCGCAAGCAATTCCTTAAACGTGCCCCGCTCGATCACTTCGCCGTCCTGCATGTATAAGATCTCGTCGCAATCCGCTACGCTGGATACGCGGTGCGCCGCGATCAGTATCGTGCGGTCGGGATAGTTCTCTTTGATCGTCCGCATCAGCGTCCGCTCCGTCGTCGCGTCCAGCGCGCTCGACGCATCGTCCAAAACCAGAATGGGCGCATTTTTCAGCAACGCCCGCGCGATCGAAATCCTCTGCTTCTGTCCGCCCGAAAGCCCCAAGCCCTTCTCGCCCACGATCGTATCATACCCCTGCGGCAGAGATCGGATAAACCGCCCCGCCTGCGCCTGCTCCGCCACCCGCATCACCGTCGCCTTGTCTATGTGCGGAGCGTAAAACGCTATGTTTGCGTCGATCGTGTTCGAAAACAAAAATACATCCTGAAACACGTACGCAAATTCGTTGCGCAGATCGTCCAGCTCGTATTTGCGTATGTCCTCGCCGTTCATCTCGATACAGCCGTGCGATACATCGTATATGCGTACCAGCGATTTCAAAAGAACGCTCTTCCCGCTGCCCGTGCCGCCCATGATCCCCACTTTCTTTCCGTAAGGTATGCTCAGCGAAACGTTCCGCAACAGCGCTTTCCCGTCCTCCGATACCGATATGTTCTTTACTTCGATGTTCGGCACCGAACGGATCTTGTCCGGCGCTTCCGCCTCGGGGATCTTCGTCTTCCGCTCCAAAAATTCTTTGATGCGCCCCCCGGAGACCAGACTGTATTGGATCTGATACCCCGCATTGCTGATCTGCGTCAGATAATCCATGATGCGCAAAACATACGTCACGCTCGCCGTCATGATCCCGACGCCGAAACTCCCGTTCAAAACCATGAGCGTCCCGATCACGATCGTCGTTATATACGCAAACTGTCGGATAATGTTGAAAAATAATCCGTATCTCGCCGATACGTCCACTTGGTTGCAGTACGCCCGACGGAAATTTTCGTTCACACGGTCAAACTTCTTTTCCTCAAACTCTTCGTTCGCAAACGACCGGATCAGCCGCACCGCATTGATGTTCTCCTGCACATTCAGATTCATCGCCGCATTGCAGTTTCGTATATCTTCCGATACCTTCTTCGCCGCTCCCATGTACTTTTTCAGCGTGAACAACAGCACCGGCGCTATCACCGCCGGAAGCAACAGCATATACGCACTGTTCAACGCCAAAAACACACACGTCACGATCAATACAAAAAAACCGTCCAGCAATACAAGGATCACCCTGCTGTACAGATCTTTGAACGTGATGATGTCCGAGGAAAGCGTCGTCAGAAGATCCCCCGTATTGTAAGACGCTACCGTGGAACTGTCCAGCTCCACCAGCTTTTTATACGATATGTCCCGCAACTCGTTTTCAAAAACCAGCCCGTTGCACTGGAACAAAACGTTCCGAAAATATATGATAGCTTCCCGAATTACCACAAGGCCGCCGAATACGGCAGCCAACACTATAAACAATTCCTTTGTCTCCGGCTCCCCGTATCGCAACAAAAAACCGAATACGCTCTCCTTTACGCTGCCCTGGAAATTCAATATGTAATCCACAAACATCGCGCCGAGCAACGGCAAAAGGATATCGATCGTCAACCCGATAAACCCGATCAACTGACAGAAGATCGCACACGGCAAATGCTTTTTCCAATATCGCATGCCGTATCGGAACACGCTCATTTCAATTCTCCCCTGTTGAATGTGTCTCTATTTTAACCGATATTATTTTTTTGTCAACGTTTTCGCCAAAGTTTTTTTGAATATTTTTATTATCAACAATTTTTCAGTTATTGTTTATTAAAAAAACCTTCCCGCCCCGCCGCTCCGCATGCCTTCGCACGCCGCTTCCCGTTTAATATTCCGCCGCCGCATCGCCCGGCGAAAAGACTTTTTCGGGCGCTTTTTTAACAAAAAAGCGCCCGAAAAATGCGGCGGCAATCCGCCGAAGTTACCGTCAAATGCGGCGGAAATCCGCAAACAGCCTTTGCGTTTGCGGACGAACACAGCGGCGGCCGCCGTTTTGTCATGACAAAGGGGCTCCGCAAAACGGCGCCCCTACCGATACGCTTAGGTCTTGATTCAAGCCGATATTTTACGCACAAAATCCCCGATCTCACGATAGGAAAAATAATCGTACCTGTACATGTCTTCCAATTTCGCCTGCTTTTCATAATAGCGGTTGACTTTCAGCAAAAAGTCTACGGCAAAATCCGAAAGATACTTTTGTCCGACGGAAATATCGATCTCGATATATTTTCCGCTCTCGTGCACCGCGATCCCGCCGCCTTCCGCAGGCAGCGGATATTCGACCGTCACACCGTCGCGCACGACGCGCACCGTCTGTCCCTGTACGGTGATCTGTCCGTCCGACGATACCGTCGTTCCGTCCTGCGTATCCGCCGCCAGATACACCGTATCCGAATCAAAATAAATGTCTTTGGAAAAAATGCCCGATTCCCTGCTGATAAAGGCGTTCGTCCCTTCACGGAAAACGCTCGTGCCCTGATACAGGTTGGTGTTGTATTCGTAACCGAGCATATCCAGCAGCGTGGGAAGAAGATCAAACGAATTACATGGCTTCGTTACGACCACCCCGCCCGCGCCTTCGCCGCGGTGACTGACCGCATAATAAAAATCACCCGCATACACCGAATCGATTTTCGGATCCGTGTTGCTGTATGTCACACCCTCATAGATGTTCTGCACGTCCAGATCCATTTTGCCCGACCAAACGAAAAACGGAATGTTGTGCAACGCCGTATCCCGGCTGTATTCGGTCGGTATCCCTTTGAGCGCATACGAAAGATCCTGGTAATACGAAAAATGATCGGCATACAACATGAATACGGTATTTTCAAGCTCGCCGCTTTCGTCCAGATAATGAACCAGTCTGTTCAAGCCCACGTCCAGATCCATGATCCCCGCTTGCTGACGCTTATACTCCAGATATGTATCCGTAAGCTCGCCCTGTTCGTCCCGTTCGGAAAGGCCGATGGCAAACCGATCATCGATATACGTTTCCGGATAAGAATCGATGACTTCGTAATACTGTTCCAGCCCTTTCATCGAATATTTGGCAGACAACGCCTGTTTCTGCGCCTCCGAAAGCTCCGCCGTATAATCGCCGTGCGTCACCAGATCCATATAGTTGCCGTGACTGATCAGCGAAAGCATCATGGTGAAAAACGCACTGTCCCCTTCGTCCTTGCGTACGAACGAATCCAGATATTGCGAAAGCATTTCGCTGTCCCTGTCAAAATCATAAAAACTCGACTTGCCGTAATACCCGCACAAGCGGCTCATTTCGTCCAGAAAATTCAGATGCTCAAACCCGTACAGCGCTCCGTGCGTCTTGCCGCGGCTGTAAAAAGCCGAATCGTTCGCATGAAAATAATTGGTCGTATAACCGTCCCGTTTCAGAATATTCGCACTCGTAAACGCAAAATTATGTTCAAGCAATCCCTCCGGATTGTTCAGCGACGGAACAATGCTGTTGTCCAGATCTACCGGAAAACTGCCCAAAATCGACATCGCTTCCGAATGGTTCGTCTTGTCACGCGCATAATACTCCGTCATCGCATACCCTTGCTTTGCCATCGCATACAGCGTGGGCGTGTATTCCGCATTGATATCAAACCATTCCCCCGATTCGATCACCACCAGCACAACGTTCATGCCCGCACATTCGCCCATCAAAAGCCCGTCCCCGTACGGCGCCAACGTCCCGCTCCATTGCCCCTCTCCGAAATATTCGTCCAGCTCCGTCAGCTTTTCGTTCAGCGCAATCTTTTCCTTCGCATAACTCCCGCCCGTCACAAAATTCATAAAATTCTTCACGTAAAATCCGAACGTTCCGAATTTCTTGTATGCCGTGCCCGTGATAAATTGCGTCTCCCACAGGAAAAGATCGTCATTGTACATGTAAAGCATGTCTTCCGGATCATCCCTCTGAAAATGATCGCGCGTCACAAACACCAATCCCGCCGACGCAAGCAGACTGACAAAAAATACCAAAAGCAATACCGCTACCGTCTGCAATACCAGATCGTTGACCGCAAAAAACTTTTTGTTGATCGCCACAAACCCATAAACCGCCGCTCCGTACAGCAAAATCAATACGCCGATCAACAGAAAATTCACCATGTCCGCCGAAAATACGTTCCCGGCTTCGCCGATCACGTTCAGCATCGAAAAACTGAATACCATGTTGCTCATTCCGTACAGCGTATTGTTGACCGCCGTCAAAAATATCTGCACAAACAAGAACACCGACATCACAACTATTTGCGCCGTCACCCCGGGAACCACCGATAAAAGCGAACTTATAAGCAAGAGTACTCCCAGATCAAGCAGCCAATATTGCGGGATCCCGATCCGCAGCCACGCTACCGTGATCACCTCAATGACAAACGCCGCCAGAAAATATGTACCCGCCAAAAGTATTTTTTTCAATACAAGCCGAAAGGAATTTTCACTCCTCAGCTTTGCATTAAGCGTGCAGTACATTCCTCTATCATCCTTTTAACTGCCTTAGTGCCTATTATCATACCACAAAACAACCCGTTTCGCAATGAATTTTCGGTAAAATTCTTTTTCATCCGTTTTTCGCCAATTTTTTTCCTGCCAATACGCAAAAAACATTTGCAAATCCCACGCTTTTCGTGTAAAATAAGTGTGCTGTGCTAGGTGGGGAGTCAGCGGTGCCCTGTATCTGCAATCCGCTATAGCAGAACCGAATGCCTCCTTCGGATTAACGCGTGGAAGGCCGCGCACCGTAAGGAATGTTGATAGCAAGGTCTTATGCAACGGACTGCCGTGAACCGTGTCAGGATAGGAATATAGCAGCACTAAGCGGATTTGTTCGTGTGCCATGAGGTAGCTTTGAAGGAGTCACCTGCGGCGTTTCCGCTTCGGCGCGTTCTTTCAACGGAGGATGCACAGTTTTTTGACACATCGCCCCGCATTTTTTGCGGGGCATTCTTTTGCAAACGACATAACAAAACCGCCGCGGCGCAAAAAATTTGCGCCGCGGCGGTTTTGCGTTTTCCCTGCCTTTTGCGTCCCCGCCGTAAAGCAGTCCTTTTGGCCGAAGCGCCTCCCGCCGCGATACCGCGGCGGGAGGCGCTTCGGCTTGTCTGCCCCGTTTCTCTCATTCTTTCTTGTTTTTCCTCTTTGCGCCCTTTTTCGCGTCGTCGGAAGTCTTCCCAGGCAAAAAAGTCCGCGACGGCAGCTCCGCCGCCAAAACTTCGGGCAACACGACCTCGACGCCGTGCTCTTTCATGACGTCAAAAAGCGCACCCAAAAGCGTATAAATTTTTTTCGCGTCCCTTTCCGCCCGACTCGGCTCCCCGCGCTCCGCCCTGAACAGCGGAAGCAAGACCGCCGCTTCCAACAGCGCGTCCGCCTGCCCGATCAGACGCCTCGGCATGCGCAGCGCCCTTCCCGTGCACCGCCGCACATACCCCGCATCTCCTTCCGCAAGATATCCTTTATACCTTCTGTCTGCCATCCCTCGCCCCTTTATCGGTAATTCGCTATCCCTTCCAAAATCAGCTTGTCCGCTACCAACGCTATAAATTCACTGTTCGTCGGCTTCTCGGATCCGATGTACACCCGCACCCCGAACACGGCATTGATCGCATCGATCCGCTGTCTGTTCCACGCCACTTCGATACCGTGCCTGATCGCACGCTCTACCTTGCTCGGCGTCGTCCCGAACCGCGCCGCAATGTTCGGATACAGCTCCTTCGTCACATTGTTGATGATGTCCGGCTTGTCCACCGCCATCTTGATCCCCTCACGCAAATAAGCGTATCCCTTGATGTGCGGCGGGATCCCGATCGAAATAAAAATGTTGCTGATCTTTTCGTCCAAAGACAGGATCCCTCTCTTTTCTTTCGCTCCGCCCGAAATCGACTTCTCCGCATTCGCGATCTCCTTTACCCGCTCGACCACGACCGGCACCGACAACGGCTTCATCATATAGTATTTCGCTCCGCTCGATAATACCCGCGCAATGATCTCATCGTCCGTATATCCGCCCGTCACGATCACCGCACACGGTATCTTCGTCCGCGCTATATACTCCAATACGCCGAATCCGTCCACCTCCTTCAACACCAGCCCCACTATGGCAACCTCCGGCTTGCACCTCTCGATAAGCTTTAAACCTTCCCCGCCGTCATCCGTCTCGCCGCATACGTCAAACCCCGCTTCCAACAACGCCTCCTTTAACGCCTGCGTCGTTTCCGCATTGCTCTCTAACACAACTACTTTCTTCTTCGACATCTCTTTAACCTCCGTGTCGTTCTCTTTCGTTGCCTCTATTATATCGCATTCTTTTTCGTTTGTGAAGAGTTTTTTGTACAATATTTTAATGTTTAAAAAATA
>CALVMA010000181.1 GCA_944341655.1 uncultured Clostridia bacterium
CAACCACGATCTGACCGCGCAAGAGAACCCCGAAGCGGCTCAACTGCTCTCAATCGTGGGGCTTGCGGACAAGATGTACCACTGGCCGTGCGAACTGTCGGGCGGACAGCAGCAGCGCGTCGCGATCGCGCGGGCGTTGGCTTTGAATCCGGACATATTGTGTTTTGACGAGCCGACGAGCGCTTTGGATCCCGAGCTGACGGGCGAAGTTTTGAAAGTGATCAAAGGTTTAAAATCTTCGGACAGCACGATGATCGTCGTGACGCATGAAATGGAGTTTGCAAAAAATGTTGCGGACCATGTCATTTTCATGGCGGACGGCGTGATCGAGGAACAGGGTACGCCGGAAGAAGTTTTTGAACATCCGAAGAGCGAAAAGACGCGTGCTTTTTTGCGTAAATCTTTGGAAGAGAATTTTTGAGGCGCGTCATGAGAGAATCCGGTCAGATGACGGAAATTTTATTCCGTACTGTTTTAAATTGCAAGACGCAGGAAGATTGTGCGGCGTTGTTCGGGGATCTTTGTACTTATCAGGAATTGGAGCAAATGGCGCAGCGTGCTGCTGCGGCAAAATTGATCCTGGAAGGAAAAACGTATGCGGAGATCATTGAGCTTACGGGTATTTCGTCTGCGACGCTTTCGCGCGTGTCAAAGGCGGTGCATCGCGGCAACGGAGGATACGTGCGCCTGCTCCCGAAGAACGGAGGCGAAAACTGAGACGGTTTGGCAGGAGCAGGATAAAATCGGTTAAAACAGCAGAAACGGCGGCGCCGTACGCAAAATAATTTGCGTACGGCGCCGCCGTCTTTATGATGAACGCGGTTTTAAATCTGTTCGATGTTGATTACGTTGGAATTGCCCGATTTACCGTTGGGATTGCCGCCGGTAATGACGATGCGGTCGCCTTTTTTGACGAGTCCGAGTTTGATGGCGGCGCGTTTTGCGTGGTAGAAGAGGACATCGATCGAGTTGAACTCTTCGGACATAACGGGTATGACGCCCCAAGACAGGGCAAGTTTCCGATAAGATTGGGGTTCGACCGTCATGCCGATGATATCGATTTTCGGGCGGAAGCGCGAAACGAGGCGGGCGGTGCCTCCGGAGCGCGAGCATACGACGATGGCTTTGGCTCCGATATCTTCCGCAAGCACGCAAGCGGAATGCGAAAGGGCATCCGAGGGGTTTTGAATGGTAAACTTTTTATCCCCGTATTTATTTTCGAGGTGGCGTTCGGTTTCGACGCAGATTTTCGCCATTGCTTCGACGGCCTGCACAGGGAATTTTCCTGCGGCCGTTTCGCCGGAGAGCATGACGGCGCTGGTGCCGTCGTAGACGGCGTTGGCGACGTCCGAAATTTCCGCACGCGTAGGGCGAGGCTGGTTGATCATGGATTCCAACATTTCCGTGGCGGTAATGCAGCGTTTGCCGGCAAGGCGGCATTTGTCGATGAGCATTTTTTGGATCTGAGGCAATTCTTCGAAGGGTATTTCGACGCCGAGGTCGCCGCGGGCGACCATGATGCCGTTTGCCACTTCCAAAATCTCGTCGATGTTGTTTACGCCGCTGCGGCTTTCGATTTTTGCGATCAGGTCGATGTCGGGATTTCCGTGTGCTTCCAATAATTTGCGTATATCGATGATGTCCTGCGCTTTGGAAACGAAGGAGCAAGCGATGAAATCGATGCCTTGTTCTATTCCGAAGAGGATGTCGTTGCAGTCCTGGTCGCTCAGGTATTTCAAGCTGAGCGTTTTATCGGGGAAGAACATGCTTTTTTTATCGGAAAGCGTTCCGCCGATCACGACTTTTGTCTTTACTTCGGTGTCGGTAACGTCCGTGACCTGGAAAACGAGCAGGCCGTTGTTGAGCAAAATGGTATCGCCGGGCTGCAAGTCGTCGACGATGCCTTTATAAGATACGGAAACGCGGGTTTCGTCGCCCTCGATCTCTTCGATGGTAAAAGTAAAAGGATCGCCCTCCTTCAGTTGGATTTGATGGTTTTTAAAAGTGCGGATACGCAACTCCGGCCCTTTGGTATCCAGCATAATGGGCAGGGGTACGTTCATTTTTTCGCGAATGGATTTTAAAAGTTCGATATTTTTTTTGTGTTCTTCATAATCGCCGTGTGAAAAATTCAAGCGGGCGACGTTCATGCCGGCTTGTACCATTTTTGTGAGTGTTTCTTCGTTGCGGCATGCCGGACCGAGCGTGCAAACGATTTTTGTTTTTTTCATATGGTTCTGTCTCCGAAAAATAAATTGACAAGGTAAATTTCTGATATCTATATTATATACTTTTTTGCGCCAAAAGACAAGTATTTGGTTATAAAAAAGATCCGGCGCACGGAATACATTCTGTTGACAAACGGAAAGGATTCGGATATAATATTAAAAATTCCGAGTTGATTTTACGGTCGCGCGGCGTTTTGCGCCGTGAGGAAAGTCCGAGCACCGCAGAGCAGGACGCCGGATAACGTCCGGTGGAGGCGACTCCAAGGAAAGTGCAACAGAAACAGACCGCAGAGCAATCTGCAAGGATGGAAAGGGGAGGTAAGAGCTCACCGGTGCCGCGGTAACGCGGTGCGCTGTGTAAACCCCGTCCGGTGCAAGATTGGGCAATCGTCGTACGGGTTGCTCGCCCGACGGTTGCCGTGAATATCGCTTGAACGCGCCGGTAACGGCGCGGCCAGATAGATGACCGTACACGACAGAACTCGGCTTACAGATCAAACTCGGAACGCAGAAAGAAAACCGCCGCACAAAATGTGCGGCGGTATTGCTGTAATGCCTGTCGTTTGCATTTATATTCAACATTTGTTTTAGAGTTTGCGGAAAACGCTTTTCGGCTGGCCGCAGACGGGGCATTTCCAATCCTGCGGCAGTTCTTCAAAAGGAATGTTGCCGCTGTATTCATAGCCGCATACGCTGCAGACGTATTTGTCGGAGGCGGTGCCTGTTTCGGGCGGGATATAGGTCGGAGCATTTTTAGCCGTTTTGCCTTTGATGACTTTATGATAAAAAGCATAAGTCATGGGCGGGTTATCGCTGGTGATTTCTGCCCCGATCACCTGGCCGAGAAAGACGGTATGCGTTGCCGTTTCCATAGTGTCGATAACGCGGCAGGCGATATAGGCGCAACTGTCCGAAACGACGGGCAGGGTATCGCGCACCTGATAAGCGACCTGATCGAATTTATTGAAATCTTTTCCCGAGCGGAAACCGAACGTTCCGATGATCGCGGGATCGGAGTTTTCTGCGAGAACGGACACGGAAAAATGGCCGCAGTCGCGGATACATTTGTTTGTGTAATTGTTTTTGTTGATGCTTACCATGACCGTGGCGGGATCGGCGGTGATTTGAGCGGCGCAGTTCGCCGTACAGCCGGTCGGGCGCCCGTTGTCCCATGTGGAAACGATGTAGACACCGTAAGATAAGGAATGAAAAGCGTTTGGGTTCATGACGATCTCCCTTTGCGTTTAAGTCGGCGCGGATACTTTACTGCTTTGCAAAGTATCCGCGGCGTTTGATTTCAGATCAATAATTTTCCGCTCTGAGCTGGAAATATGCTTTCGGATGCGAGCAAACAGGGCAGACTTCGGGCGCTTTTTTGCCGATCACGATATGACCGCAGTTAGAGCACTGCCAAATGCAGTCCTGATCGCGGGAAAAAACAAGTTCGTTTTTGACGTTGTCAAGCAGGGCAAGATACCGTTTTTCATGTTCTTTTTCGATTTCGGCAACTTTTTCAAAAAGAAAAGCAATGTGATCGAACCCTTCGGCTTTCGCTTCTTTTGCAAAAGTGGCGTACATATCCGTCCATTCGTAATTTTCGCCGGCGGCCGCATCTGCAAGGTTTTCTTCCGTAGAGCCGATGTCGCCTCCGTGTAAAAGCTTGAACCAGATTTTTGCATGTTCTTTTTCGTTGTTGGCCGTTTCTTCGAATAAATTTGCGATTTGCACAAATCCTTCTTTCTTTGCCTTGCTTGCGTAATAAGTGTACTTATTGCGAGCCTGCGATTCACCTGCAAAAGCTGCTTGCAGATTTGCTTCTGTTTTTGTTCCTTTCAGTTCTTTTGCCATTTTGATAGCCTCCATTTTTATTTGTTTTTATTCTTACATTCGGAACAGATTCCGACGAATTCGAGATTGATTTTTTCGATCTGAAAATTTTCAGTGTGCGGAAAAGCCGCTTTCAGATTGTTGAGCGGGATGAACGCGTCCGTCAGCTTGCCGCATATCCTGCATCGCATATGATAGTGTTCGGTCGTGTTGAAATCAAATTTGTCGGGCCCGCCGCCCGTGCATATCTTCTTGATTTGCTGTTGATCGGAAAGCAGATTCAGATTTCTGTAAACCGTCGCCTTGCTGACGTGCGGATGCGTTTGTACGATCTGCGCGTAAACCTGTTCCGCGTCCGGATGATCCAGTTGTGTGACCGTGTCCAAAACCAGTTGCCTTTGGATTGTGTTTCTTCTTTCCATAAATACCTTAATAATAATTATTCTTAATTAATATTATATCATAAAAATAAAAAAAGTCAAGAGGAATTTAAAAATTTTTCGGAAAGATTGACAAAGGAATGCGTGTGAATTATAATAATAGAGAAGGAGGGGCGGCGACGCATAGCTTGAAATGGGAATAAACTATGAAAATACCGAACTTAATTTTCTTGAAAAGGACATCGCTCGCAATTTTGGCAAGGAGCTGGGAGAAAAGATTTTTCATCGTGCGTCGAAACTGTATGCGGAGCTTGTTGTGACGACGGATTATAAGAACAGTCCCACATACGAACTTCGTCTGACCAAGATCGTTTATCCGGTAATAGCGTATTATAAGACATTGCTAGCGTTCAATTATCGAAAAGATGCGGCGATCGGGCTTGTGCGTACCGCGGTGGAAAAGGCGGCGCAAGAGAGCGGCGAGATCCTGGCGAATCAGATGCGGCCGTTGTTTCCGTTTCGTGCGTTCAAAGGGAACATCCGCAATTTTATCGAATACAAATTTCCTGCGGAGGGCTGGAAGGTTACGGACCTTAACGTGAAGGGAAAAGAGATCAGTTTCCGTATCGGCGAGTGTTTTTACTACACGGCGGCGACGAAATTCGGCTGTCCGGAATTGGCGGAGGTTTTTTGTGACTACGAAGGGGCGGCGTTTTCGGGACTGGAGCCGCAGATCCGCTGCAAGCGCAGCGGCATGATCGCGACGGGGCACGAGTATTGCGGCTATTCATTTTGCAAAGGGAGCAGAAAAAAGTAAATAGAAGAACAAGGCAAGGGCGGCGCAAATCATATTGCGCCGCCCTTGCCTCACGTTTAAGGCATGAAAAAGACACAAAATCCCGCACCCGGAACGGGCGCGGGATTTTATATCGGTTATTTTTTCAAATATTGCATGCGGACGGCTCTGTGCGGTTCCAACAGAGTGCGGAAGAGCGGTATCGAAGTGTTTACGATCAATTCTTCCGGAAAAGAGCATTCCCGAATCAAGGCGACGGCGTTAGAAAAGTCGCCGATGTGTGCGGCGCCGTGCGAATCGGAGCCGAGGGAAACATAAACGCGTTTTTCTTTGCAGAGCCGTAAAAGCTCGGCGTCGCGCATCTTGGCGTTGCCTCGGTAACCGTTCGGGGCCAAAGACGCGTTGTTCATTTCGATGGCCGTTCCGAACTGTTTGCAGGCAACGACCAGCGCTTCGGCGTCCAGCGGATATTTTTCGTCGTCGGGATGCCCGACGATGTCCACGCGTCCGCTGCGTACCGCATTGACGAGCGCGGCGGTATTGGCTTCCGCGTCCGAAGGGCGGAAGCAGGGCGGATGCTGGCTGACGATGACGATCTGCATTTCGGCCAAAACCTCGTCGCTCATGCCTAAAGTCCCTTTGCAGTCCAAAACATCTGCTTCCGTGCCGTAGAGCAGGTCTACGCCGTACCGCCGTTTTTCGCAGTATTTCAGCCCGCGGAAATAATTTTCCGTCGCAGACCCCGGTATGGAAGGGGAATGATCGGTGATCGCAAGCAATCGTATTCCTTTTTCTTTCGCCGCCCGTGCAAGATCCGTGATCGTATCGCGCGTAAAGTGTCCGCTTGCCACGGTATGCGAGTGCGTTTCGATGACTGTGTTCATACATTCATTATAAACCGTTTGTGCGAAAAAAACAACAATTTATTATCAAAAAAATTGAATTTTTTTGGAATAAACCACATAAAGCAACAAAATTTATACAACAAACCACAAAAATTTGCGACAAAGTATTGACAAATGCGAAGCGAGGGGTTATAATAATCATGAATGAATTAAAAGGCGGAGAAGGAGCATGGCGAAATTTTATTCGGAAAAGATAGCGATGCGCGAACGGATCGGAAGGCTGAAAGAAAATCTTTACAAAAAGATGCCTGAAATCGAATCTTCGCGCGCGAAGCTGATTACGGAATCGTACAAGCAGACGGAGAGCGAGCCGATGATAATGCGTCGGGCGAAAGCGTTTCTGCACATTTTGCAGCATCTTCCGATCACGATCCGCGATGAAGAGCTGATCGTCGGGAGCACGACTTTGGCGCCGCGCGGCTGTCAGACGTACCCCGAATTTTCCTATGAGTGGCTGGAAGCGGAGTTTGACACGGTAGCCACGCGCACGGCGGATCCTTTTTATATTTCGGACTCCGCGAAAAAGGAAATTGCGGAAGCGGACAAATACTGGAAGGGCAAGACGACGAGTGAGTTGGCGACTTCTTATATGGCGCCCGAAACGATCAAGGCGATCGAGCATAATATTTTTACGCCCGGGAACTATTTTTACAACGGTGTCGGCCATGTGACCGTGCATTACGATTGGGTGCTTGCCGTCGGGTTCAAGGGGATCGCGGAAAAGGCAAAGAAGGCACTTGCGGAAGTAAAATTCGGAGATGCCGATTGTGCGAAGCGCACGCATTTCCTGCAGGCGGTAATTTTGAGTTGCGAAGCGGCGATCGTTTACGCGAAGCGTTATGCGGCGCTGGCGCGGGATCTTGCGGCAAAGACGTCGGACGGCAAGCGGAAGGAAGAGCTGCTTGCGATCGCGCAAAATTGTGAGAATGTTCCGGAAAACGGGGCAAAAAGTTTCTGGGAGGCATGCCAGGCATTCTGGTTTGTGCAGCAGCTTTTGCAGATCGAATCGAGCGGGCATTCCATTTCGCCGGGAAGATTTGATCAATACATGTATCCTTATTATAAAAAGGATCTGGATTCGGGCAAGATCACGCGCGAAGATGCGCAGGAACTGATCGATTGCATCTGGATCAAATTAAACGACCTGAACAAATGCAGGGATGCCGCGAGTGCGGAAGGGTTTGCGGGATACAGCCTGTTCCAGAACCTGATCGTCGGCGGGCAGAATGCGGACGGACTGGATGTGACGAACGATCTTTCGTTTATGTGCATCAATGCTTCCATGCACGTTCTTTTGCCGCAGCCGTCGCTTTCGATCCGCGTATGGAACAACAGCCCGCATGAGCTGCTTTTGCGTGCGGCGGAGCTGACGCGGACGGGCGTGGGGCTTCCCGCGTATTATAACGACGAAGTCATAATCCCTTCGCTGATGAGCAGAGGGCTCACGTTGCAGGATGCGCGCGAGTTCAATATCATCGGCTGTGTCGAACCGCAAAAGGCGGGGAAGACGGAAGGGTGGCACGATGCGGCGTTCTTCAATATGTGCCGTCCGTTGGAGCTCGTGTTTTCCGACGGTATGGACAAAGGCGAGCAAGTCGGTTTGCACACGGGCGACGTGGCGCAGATGCAGACATTCGACGAATTTTATGACGCGTATAAGAAGCAGATGAATTATTGCATTTCGCTTCTCGTGAATGCGGACAACGCCATCGACGTTGCCCACGCGGAGAGATGTCCGCTGCCGTTTTTGTCGGGAATGATCGAAGACTGCATCGGCAGGGGCAAGTCGGTCCAGGAAGGCGGGGCGATCTATAATTTCACCGGGCCGCAGGGTTTTGGCATCGCAAACATGGCGGATTCGCTGTATGCGATCAAAAAGCTCGTCTTTGAAGAGAAAAAAGTTACGTTGGCCGAGTACCGTGAAGCGCTCAGGGAGAATTACGGAAAGGGAGCGGACACGGCAAAGACGGAAAAGGTCGTGGCCGAAGTCGTTAAAGAATTGAAAGCGGCGGGCAGGAAAGTGACCGAACAGGAAATTGCCGAGGCGGTCAAGTCGGTCGTGAAAGGTTCTTCCAAATATGACAAGCTGCTGGAAATGATCGAGGCGGTTCCCAAGTTCGGGAACGATATCGAAGAGGTCGATGCGTTTGCGAGGGATGTGGCATACACCTATACCAGGCCATTGGAGACGTTTAAAAATCCGCGCGGCGGGCAATTCCAGGCAGGGCTTTATCCGGTATCGGCGAACGTGCCGCTGGGTGCGCAGACAGGAGCGACTCCCGACGGGCGTCTGGCGGGCAGACCTGTGGCGGACGGCGTGTCGCCTTCTGCGGGCAAAGACGTTCACGGGCCTACGGCGGCAGCGAATTCCGTTGCGAAACTGGATCATTTTATCGCATCGAACGGGACGCTCTTCAACCAGAAATTCCATCCCTCGGTTTTGAGCGGCAGACAGGGACTTGAAAATTTTGTCGCTTTGATCCGTTCGTATTTTGACCAGAAAGGAAGCCATATGCAGTTTAACGTCGTGTCGAGGGAGACTCTTCTCGACGCCCAGAAATATCCTGAAAAATATAAACATCTTGTCGTTCGCGTGGCGGGCTACAGCGCCTTCTTTACCACGCTTTCGAGGAGTTTGCAGGACGACATCATCAACCGTACGGAACAGGGAATGTAAATCATGACGGAAAATTATCTGGACACAAAGGGAAGGATCTTTGACATACAGAGATTCTCCATTCATGACGGCAAAGGTATCCGTACCATTGTGTTTTTAAAAGGCTGCGTGTTGCGGTGCAAGTGGTGTTGTAATCCGGAATCGCAGGAATATAAGATCCAGACGATGATCGTGCAGGGCAAGCCGAAGACGATCGGCGAGGACGTCACGGTTCGGGAAGTGCTCGAAACGGTAGTCAAGGATCGGCCTTACTATCGGCGAAGCGGCGGCGGTCTTACGCTGTCGGGCGGAGAAAGCCTGTGCCAGCCGGATTTTTGCGAAGCGTTGCTGCGCGGCGCAAAAGAATTGGGGCTGACCACGGCATTGGAAAGCATGGCGTGCGCGCAATATTCCGTGATCGAACGTATGCTGCCGTATCTGGATCAATATTTAATGGATATCAAGCATACCGATCCTGCAAAGCACAAGGAATTTACGGGAAAGAGTAACGAGCTCATGATGGAAAACGCGCGCAAAGTGGCGCAGAGCGGTCAGACGGAACTGATCATCCGCGTCCCCGTGATCCCGACCTTCAATGCGACGGTAGAGGAGATCGAGGGGATCGCGAAATTTGCGGCGTCTTTGCCGGGAGTAAAGAAATTGCATTTGCTTCCCTATCACAGGCTGGGGCAGGACAAGTACGACGGTTTGGGCAGAACGTATGAGATGAAGCACATTCTACCTCCCAAGAAAGAGGAAATGGAAGCGCTTCTGCAGGCGGCGCAGCGCGTGTCGGGGCTGGATTGCCAAATAGGAGGATAAAGACATGGATATGGACGGTTTGCTGCAGGACAAAAACGGCAAATTGCGTATCGTTCAGGAACTTGTTCCCGGCAAGCAGATCACGATCGCGCACATCATTGCGAATCCGGATAAGATCCTGTATCAGAAACTCGGTTTGGATCCGGCGGTCGATTACAGCAAAGCGGCGATCGGCATCGTGACCGTGAGCCCGGCGGAGACCGCGATCATTTTGGGCGATATTTCCATCAAATCTTCGGGCGTGGAGCTTGGGTTTGTGGACAGGTTCAGCGGTACGCTGATCGTGACGGGTACCGTTTCGGAAGTGGAAGCCGCGCTGAATGCGCTGGTCGATTACAGCCGCGACGTGCTCGGCTTTGCCTGCTGTACGATCACAAAGACCTGATATGCGGAAAATTGTTCTGATGGGGCGTACGGGTGCCGGAAAAACAACCCTGACGCAGGCTTTGAAAGGGGAACGGCTCGTCTATAAAAAAACGCAGTACATCAACTTTCAGGGTGCGCTCATCGATACGCCGGGCGAGTATGCGGAAACAAAGCGCCTCGGTTATGCCCTTGCTTTGTATGCTTATGAGGCGGATGTGGTCGGGCTTCTGTGTTCGTCCACCGAGCCCTTTTCCCTTTTCCCTCCGTGCGTCACCTGCATGGTCAACCGCGAGGTCGTCGGCATCGTCACGAAAACGGACGATCCCCACGGCAATCCGCAGCGCGCCGCAGGGTGGCTGCGCCTCGCCGGCTGTAAAAAGATCTTTTTCGTGTCTTCCTATTCGGGCGAAGGCATCGCCGAGATCTTTTCTTACCTCAAAGAGCCGGGTGATGTGTTGCCTTGGGAGGAAAAGTCAAACAAAAAACAACAAAAACACACAAAATCACAAAAAATTATTTAATAAAATGTTGACTTTTGTGGATTTGTGTTGTATAATAAGGATGTAAAAGAAAAAAATAAAAATCCAAACAGGAGATTGAAAATGGTAAACGAGTACGAGATCAAGAAAGAGATTTGTGAAATCGGCAAGCGTATTTACAACCGCGGTATGGTTGCGGCGAACGACGGCAACATTTCCGTCAAGCTGAACGACCATGAATTTCTCTGCACGCCTACGGGTGTGAGCAAAGGGTTCATGACTCCTGAGTTTATCTGCAAGGTGAACGAAAAGGGGGAAGTGATCCAGGCGAACAAGGGGTTCAAGCCTTCTTCGGAGATCAAAATGCATATGCGCGTATATAAAGAGCGCCCGGACGTGAATTCGGTCGTGCACGCGCATCCCATGTATGCGACTTCGTTTGCGATCGCGGGGATTCCACTGACGCAGCCGATCATGCCGGAAGCGGTCATCGCGCTCGGATGTGTTCCGATCGCCGAATACGGCACGCCTTCGACGGAAGAGATCCCGGACGCGGTTTCCAAGTATCTGCAATATTTTGATGCGGTTTTGCTTGCCAACCACGGTGCTCTTGCTTATTCGGACAGTCTTCTGAACGCATATCATAAAATGGAATCGGTGGAATTCTATGCGCAGCTTCTGTTCCTTTCCAAGCAGCTTGGCGGGCCGAAGGAACTTTCCAAGGCGCAGGTTGAGAGACTGTATGAGATCCGCCGTCAGTTCGGATTGAAGGGCAAACATCCTGCGAACGTTTGCATCAATGCGAAAAACGGTAAGCCCAGCTGCCATTCCTGCGGGAATTGCGGTGCTGCTGCGGACAGTGCTTCTTCGTCTTCGGATGCGGATCTGGTTGCTGCGATCACGAAGAAAGTCATGCAGGAGCTCGGGATCTGACATATGGACGAAAAGCAGATATCCGCTCTTGTGGAAAGAGTTGTCCGTGACGCAAAAAGCGGCGGCGGATGCTGCGGCAAACATAAAATGACCCTGAAAAAGGCGCGTGCGCTGACTTCGGCAGTCGAGGCCCGCGCGCGCGAAATGGGGGTAAACGCAGTCATTGCCGTTGCCTATGCGGGCGGAAATCCTGTCAGCGTACAGGCGATGGACGGCGCATATCTTGCCAGCTGGGATGTTGCATTGCAGAAATCTTATACGGTCGTGGCCCTGAAAATGTCTACGGCGAAACTTGCCGAACTGGCGGCGCCGGGCGGATCTTTGTACGGGATCCAGTTTACGAATCAGGGAAAGATCGTGATATTCGGCGGCGGTGAACCTTTGGAATCGGACGGCAAAATTGTCGGCGGATTGGGGGTCAGCGGCGGAACGGCCGAGCAGGATACCGCACTTGCGGCGTACGGCAGGCAGGTGTTTAAGGAGGTCGAATGTTGACCGAGCAGTCCGTTCAGGACATTGTAAAAGAAGTCATTGCGAAGATGAATCTTGGGGAGCCGACGCAGACGGGCATGGGGATTTTTACGGACATGAACGATGCGATCGCTGCGGCAAAGAAAGCGCAGGCGGTTCTTCGCAGGATGTCGATGGATCAGCGGGAAAAGATCATTTCCGCGATCCGCCGCAAGATCAAAGAGAATGCGGAAACGCTTGCCCGTATGGCCGTTGATGAGACAGGCATGGGCAATGTGGGGCACAAGATCTTAAAAAATTATCTCGTTGCGGAAAAGACGCCGGGCACGGAAGACATCACGACGGTCGCGTGGTCCGGTGACCGCGGCCTGACGCTGATCGAGATGGGGCCGTTCGGGGTGATCGGTGCGATCACGCCGTGCACGAACCCGAGCGAAACGGTACTCTGCAACAGTATCGGAATGATTGCGGGCGGGAATACGGTCGTGTTCAACGCGCATCCCGCGGCGATCAAGACAAGCAATTTTGCGGTCAGGCTCGTAAACGAAGCGAGCGTGGAAGCGGGCGGCCCGGAAAACGTGGCTTGCTCTCTGGTGAAGCCCACGCTGCAGTCGAGCGAGATCATGATGAAACATAAAGATATTCCGCTGATCGTGGCAACGGGCGGGCCCGGAGTGGTTACGGCTGTGTTGTCATCGGGAAAGCGCGGCATCGGAGCGGGCGCGGGCAATCCTCCTGCGCTGGTCGACGAGACGGAGGACATACGCAAAGCGGCGCAGGATATCGTAAACGGATGCAC
>CALVMA010000182.1 GCA_944341655.1 uncultured Clostridia bacterium
GTTATGATGCTCCTTTCGATGCTTTGACAACGATCCATCATCTCTCACCGAAAGGCAGCTTGTACAGCCTTACGCCCGTGCGCGATTCCCACTCCGCGACTTTCTCCCCCGTGCAGCCGCGCGGATCCCCGTCCGCCCGTACACAGGAGATCAGGCTTGCGCCGCCGCGGATCGCTTCCGCGATCTTTGCCGCGCCCGCCGCAATGTACCAAAACCCTTCGCTTTCAAATACCGCAGGCTCGCCCGCTTCCGCTCCGCACGGCAGAAGGCGCGCGGGGCAAATCTCATACCTTTGGAATTTCTCGCCCGCGACATACTGCCTGTAATGGCCCGCTATGTGCGCCGCGACCTCTTCCGGCGGAACGAACGACGTATCGATCACATAATCGTAGTTCTCCATGTCCTTGATATTCACGCCGTATAAATGCGAGTACCGCAGCATCTCGCTCTTGCGGCGGTCCGATACCGACTTCGCCGCTTCCCCGACGCTGGAAAAAGGCTCGCTCGCCCTGCCCGCGTTCATGATGCGCTCCGCCGAGATGAGCGCGTCCGCCATCATATATACCGAAAAAGACGACGGCACGAAATGCCACGCCATCCGCGAATCGATGATCAGGTTTTTCGGCTCCTTTTCCAACGCACGCAAACCGTCGTCGATCTTTCCGTCGATCTCGGGATGCGTCTCCATATATTGATTGAGCTGTAACGTCGTCATGCCCATCTCGACGGCAATCGCACGCTGGATCGTCCCCGTCGAATACAATTCCGCCTGAAATTCTTCCGCAAGGATCTTTCCGACCGTCGACTTTCCGCTGCCAAGATCCCCCGCAAGGGAAATTTTTATGTTCTTCATCCGCGCTTTCTCCTCTGTTTCGGGAATACTGAATATTCTACCACATTCCCTCCCGTTTGTAAACCGATTTTTACCGTCTCCGACGCCGCGGACAAGCCCGAACCCCGCCAAAGCTCACCTTTACGCGCTTTTTGTCCCGCGCCCGCCCATCCCTCCGCCGCCCCTTTGCATCGGGGATCGTGCCCCGCATTTGAGAGGCGTACCGCAAAATTCGGGACGCTCGCCCCCCCGAAAAGGCGAAGCCCTGCCCCCATTTTCGAACGCGCTGCTCCCGAAAATTTCGGGACGGGTTTTTGCGTAAAATTCGGGCGTGTGCCCCGAATTTTCGGGGCACACGCCCGTTATAAATCGGAATGCCCGCCCGTCAAATCGAAACGCCCGCCCGTCAAATCGGAATGCCCGCCCGTCAAATCGGAATGCCCGCCCGTTAAATCGGAATGCCCGCCCGTTAAATCGGAATGCCCGCCCGTCAAAAAAAGGCGGGGCGTTTGCCCTGCCTTTTCAGCGAATGTTTCAGCCTTCCATCTTTTCGAGGAGTTTCAGATCGATGCCTTTTTCGCCGATCTTGATAATCTCGACTTTGACCGTATCCCCGATGTTGAGGACATCTTCCACCTGGTTGATGCGCTTGTCGCTCATCTTGGAAATGTGGATCATGCCGTCTTTTCCGGGAGCGAGCTCCACAAAGGCGCCGACTTTGGAAAGAATGCGGACGACCGAACCGATGAACATATCGCCCACTTCGGGATCGCGCGCGATGGAGAGAATGATCGCCTTGGCGCGCTCCGCGCTGCCCGTATTTTCGCCGTAAGTGGCGATGCAGACCTTTCCGTCGTCGTCGATATCGATCTTGACGCCCGTCTCTTCGATGATCTTGTTGATGACCTTGCCGCCGCTGCCGATGACCTCACGGATCTTTTCGGGATCGATGGAGAAGGTAATGATCTTGGGAGCAAATTTGGAAAGTTCCTTGCGCGGCGCGGGCAGGACATCCAGCATCTTGTGCAGAATGAACTGTCTGCCTTCGTTCGCCTGCGCGATCGCGCGGCGGAGAATATCTTCCGAAATGCCTTTGATCTTGATATCCATCTGGATCGCCGTGATACCCTTTTCCGTACCCGCGACCTTGAAATCCATATCGCCGAGGAAGTCTTCCAATCCCTGGATATCCGTCAAAATAGCGACTTTATCGCTGTTCGTGTCTTTGATCAATCCCATCGCGCAGCCTGCCACAGGCGCCTTGATGGGAACGCCCGCATCCATCAGCGCAAGCGTCGAACCGCACACGCTCGCCTGCGACGTCGAACCGTTGGAGCTCAAAACGTCGGAAACCATGCGGATCGCATACGGGAATTCTTCCGCGCTCGGAACAACGGGTTCGAGCGCACGCTCTGCGAGCGCGCCGTGGCCGATCTCGCGGCGGCCGGGGCTCTTCAGCCCCTTCGCTTCGCCCGTCGAGTACCCGGGGAAATTATACTGGTGCATGTAGCGCTTGGAAACTTCTTCGTCCAGCCCGTCCAGTTTCTGCACTTCGCTCAGCGTGCCGAGCGTGCAAGTCGTCAGAACCTGCGTCTGGCCTCTCGTGAATACGCCCGATCCGTGCACGCGGGGCAAAATGCCCGTTTCGCACCAGATGGGACGGATCTCTTTAAGGCTCCTTCCGTCGGGACGGATCCCCTTTTCCAAAATCTTTGCGCGGACTTTTTCTTTCGTCAGGTAATACAGGCTGTCCTTGATCTCGCGCGCCTTATCGGGATAGGTGTCCGCAAAATGCGCGAGAACATCCTTTTCCACTTCGTTCTGTTTCTCTTCGCGCGCCTGGCGGTCAAATTCTTCGAGCGCCTTGTCGAGCATGTCCGACGCGTACGCGCGGACCGCCGCATCGATGTCTTCGGGAACATGGTACAGCTCCATCTGACGCTTGGGTTTGCCGATCTCTTTCTGGATCTGCTCGATAAACGCGCACTGCTTTTTGATCTCTTCATGACCGAACAGGATCGCCTGCACCATCTCCTCGTCGGAGATCTCTTTCGCTCCCGCTTCGACCATCATGATCGCGTCCTTCGTGCCCGAAAGACCGAGGCTCAAAACGCTCTTTTCACGCTGCGCGTTGTCGGGGTTGATGACATATTCGCCGTCCACCAATCCGACCTGCACCGAACCCGTAGGCCCCGCCCAAGGGATATCCGAAATGCTCAACGCGATCGAGCTGCCCATCATCGCAAACGGTTCGGGAGGAATGTTCGTATCCACCGAAAGCGCGGTCGCAATGACCACAACGTCGTTGTACAGTCCCTTCGGGAACAGCGGACGGATCGGACGGTCGATCAGACGAGAGGTCAGAATGCCTTTGTCGCTCGCTCTGCCCTCACGCTTTTTGAACCCGCCCGGGATCTTCCCGACCGCATACATCTTTTCTTCGAAATCAACCTGCAAAGGGAAGAAATCCATGCCTTCCCTCGGGCTCTCGGACATCGTCACGTTGACCATGACCACCGTATCGCCGCAACGCACGATGCAGGAGCCGTTCGCCTGCTCCGCATACTTGCCCGTCTCGACGATCACTTTTTTTCCGCCCACTTCCGTTTCAAATTGTCTGAAATTCTTTGTCATTCATACACTCCTTGACTCTATACTCACGTAAGATCCCCGATCTTACGCATTTTTACCGCCTTCGGCGCCCCTGCGCCGAAATTTATAAAAGGGCCGAACTACGTTCCGCCCTTATTTCGCTTATTTTCTCAAATCGAGACGGGAAACGATCTCCCTGTACTTTTCAATATCTTTGCTCTTGATATAATCGAGCAGGCCGCGGCGCTGTCCGACCATTTTCAAAAGGCCGCGACGGCTGTGATTGTCGTGCGGATGCTGCTGCAAATGCTCGTTCAGATGATTGATGCGCTCGGTCAAAAGCGCGATCTGCACTTCCGACGAACCCGTGTCCCCGTCGTGACGCTTGTACTCTTCGATGATCTGGTTTTTCTTTTCCTTTTCCATTGTTTTACTCCTTGGAACTTTTTTCACGCAAATCAAAGATCGGCGAGGAGAACCGCTCGTCCTTGAATTACGCATGGCATAATTTTAACACATTTTTCCGCATTTGTAAACTGAATTCAGCTATATAATTTTTGTTTCGCCTCAATTATCGCCCGAATTTTTTGTATATACGTCGGAATGTCTTTGGGCGCGCCCAGCCGCTCGATCCTGCCTTCCCCCAAAAACAGCTTTTTGCCCACCGCGTTCGCCCCGCAGGCTATGTTGTCCGTGATCTCCTCCATCACGTCCACATTGTAAATACACGCCTTGCCGGGCTTCGTCCAGCCCGTGTTTTCACAGTTGCCCGCCATATATTTCTGTCGGTACATATAATACGGCTTGTACCCCGCCTCCCAGAGCAGTTTCCGCGACGCGGCGATCATCTCCGATATGTCCGACACGCAAAGATACGACTCCTCTTCTTTGAGCCGCGCTCCCTTTTTCAGGCACAGCGTGTGCACCGTGATGTTCTCGGGCGACAAGGCGATCGCTCTCTCCACACTGTCGCAAAATTCCGCCGCGCTCTCGTCTTCCAGCCCCGCGATCAGATCGCAGTTGACGTCAAAACCATAACTTTTCGCCATGCCGAACGCACGGTATATGTCCTCCGCCGTGTGATTCCTGCCGCTCCGCCGCAGCGTCTTGTCGCTGAAGCTCTGCGGATTGACGCAGACACGCGTCACGTTGTATTCCTTCAACACCCGCAACTTCTCGTCCGTAAACACATCCGGCCTGCCCGCTTCGACCGTGTATTCCCCGCACTCCTCCGCAAACGGCGCCGCCGCCCGCAAAACGCGCCTGAGTTCCTCCGCCGACAGCACCAGCGGCGTCCCGCCGCCGATATACACGCTTTTCAGTTTCCCG
>CALVMA010000183.1 GCA_944341655.1 uncultured Clostridia bacterium
CGCGAAGGTGCGCGCGGTTCGTCCTTTTGGCGATCTCGGCCTGCGCGTCAGTCAGCCATTCTTCCCCTTCGCAGACAAGACCGAACCGATCTGCCATGATAATATTTTCTGCCCCGCTTTCCAAAAGCAGTTTGCAGATCGCGATCCCCGCACTCCCCGCACCGCAGATCACGATCTTAACTTTATCGAGCTCCTTGCCTGCAAGTTTCAGTGCGTTTAACAGAGCCGCCGTCACGACGATCGCCGTACCGTGCTGATCGTCGTGAAATACGGGAATATCCAGCTTTTCTTTCAAACGCTTTTCCACCGAAAAGCATTTGGGCGCACAGATGTCTTCCAGGTTTATCCCGCCGAACGTCGGCGCGATCATCTCCACCGCCTTGACGATGTCGTCTTCGTCCTGCCCCGAAAGCACGATCGGCACCGAATCGATGCCCGCAAACTCGCGGAACAGTATGGCTTTCCCCTCCATGACGGGAAGTCCCGCGAGCCCCCCTATGTTCCCGAGCCCCAAAACGGCGCTCCCGTCCGATACGACCGCCACCGTGTTCCATTTGCGCGTATACGTATACGCCGCGGAAGCATCCGCCGCGATCTCGCGGCAGGGCTGCGCCACCCCCGGCGTATATGCCAGCGACAGCGATTCCCTGTCCTTCACTTCCACAAGCGAACGCACTTCGTATTTGCCGCGGAGCGCGGCATGCAGTTTCAGAGATTTTTCATAGACATCCATTTTTTTCCTTCGCTCCCTGCCCTGAAAGATGTTCAGACCAATTTATTGAGTATTGTAATGATGCGGAAAGTCACCGCATCCGAGAATTTTCGCAGATTCAGCCCCATCACGCGCTCGATCTTGTCCAGACGGTACATCAGCGTGTTGCGGTGCATGTACAAATTCCTCGACGTTTCGCTCACGTTGAGAGAATTTTCCAAAAATTCTTCCGCCGTGTTGACCATGTCGTCGTCCTTTAACAGCTCGCGCGCATCCCCCTCCAGAAGAATGGAAAGATATTCCGCAAGCTTCGCTTCCGAAACGTCCTCCAGCATCTTGATGAGCAGAAACTCGCGGTAACTGTGCACGCAGCCCTTGGAATTGAACATGGCGCTCATGCGCAATGCCGCACTCGCCTGCTGATAAGAAGAGGAAATATCTTCAAAATGACGGAACGTCCCGCCGACACCGATCTGACAGCGCACCCCCAGCTCTTCCATGAGAGAACGCGACAGAAACGACGCAAAATCCACCGAGCTTTGGTACTCCGATTCCGGCTCCACAAACTTGATGAACGCGCAATCCCTGCCGGATACGGTCACGGCGCTGTCCGCCTCGTTTTCACCGTACTGCGAAAGCAGCGCGATGACGTCGGAAACCTTCCCCTCCGCGGCAACCGCCAGCACAAAACAGGGCTGGTCCGGCACCGAATATTTGACACGGTATTTCTGAATGTCCGCAGAGTTGCATTCCCCCAGCAGAATGCGCCGTATAAACTCGCCCTTGGGAAGATTCACCGCTCGGCTGGACGAATTTTCGATCATGTCCGTCAGAAGAAACGCGTAGTTTTTCTGAACGTGCGTCATACCCTCCAAAGCAAAAATGTATTGCTCCGCCTTGAATACCGCCTTAAAATACGTATTGCCCCCGCTCTGCAAAATGCCTTCGAAATCCGGCGAGATCTCCTCGCCCGATGCCGCGGAAACCGGAATACCCGTCGACGTATATACACTCAGTTCGATCCCGCAATTTTCGCTGACTGACCGCAAAGTCTTTTTCAGTTCGCTGTTCATGACACCCCCTGCCATTCGGCTTTAGCAAAGTATTCCTTTTTTCATTATAGCGCAAACATCAGAAAATTTCAATAAAATTTTTGAACGAGAAGTAAATTGCGCAAATTTTTTGCGCTTTTTACACATCCTATACGCAGATTCTTCGCACGCATCCCGCCGCCCATCGAGAAAAAATCAAAGCCCGCAACGATAACTTTTTTATTTTATACTTGACACTTCGCTCCCGATATAGTAAAATTGTAACTGTGATAGTATATGCTTTCGGGTCATATTCAACCGAAATATCCTTTCACGAATTCACAGACATGGGGTAAATCATTTATGACAAGCAATGCAACGACAGATAACGCTCCCGAAACAAAAGGCGGCAAATTATTGCAGATCGTTCTTTCTTTGCTCATTTTCGCGGGCTTTGTCGTATTCCTGTTCGTCCCGAACACGCCATTTTACGAAACCAGCCTGTTCACGCAGATCCTGAACCTTTTCAAAAACGAATTTATCGGTTCGGATCTCACGAAAATTTCGTTGTACGTCATGGTCGGCATGTATGCCGTCCTGCTCGTCTGCACGGTCGTCTCTTTCTTCCTCGGCAAAAACGGCGCCGCCGCACTCAACTTCATCAAATCGATCGTCGCCGTCGCAGCCATCGTCACTTTCGCTTATGCGCTCCGCTCCGAATTCAAAAGCGGCTTTTCCACAATCTTCTACGACAGCGAAACTTTCGTCGCGCTCAACTCCGTTTGCCTTTCTTTGATTTTGAGCGGCGCAGCACTCGTCCTTCTCTCTTTGGCAACGTATAAGGGAAAAGGCGTCGTAAAAACCGTGAGTGCACTGCTCGCCGGCGGCTTCTTTGTCTTCTCTTACTTCAAATTTATCGGCGATTATACCTTCGCCAACCTGTTCAACGGCATTTCTTTGGGAGAAGATACCCTCGCAAACGTCACCGAATTGGTCTTCCGCATCGTCTTCTGGGCTACGCTGATCAACCTCGCGCTCGCCCTGCTCGGACTTGCGCTCCCCCGCACCAGCGGCTTTGATCTGTTCCGCGCCTGCATCATTCTCATCGGCGCCATCGCCGCCGTCGTGCTCTTCATCCTCTACGATTCCTTCGGAAATCTCTTTAAAACCGTCGGCATACTCGGCTTTACCGGAATGGCGGTCGTTCAGTTCGTCTTCGCCCTCATCGTCGTCTGCGTCCTGCATTCCCGCAAGAAAAAACAGGCCGCCGAAGAAGAGGCGGCGCAGGAAGAAGACGCCTTCTTGTTCGACGAAAACGATCAGATGACTTTCGCGGGCCTCGACGAACAGGCACCCGAACAACAGCCCGAAACACCGAAACAGCCCGAACCGCAACCCGCAGCAGAAGTCAATCCCGATGCCGAAAACGCCAACAAAGCCTTCGAAGACGCCGCCCAGATCTCCTTTGACGATATCGCAAAAGAACAGGAGGCCGCCGAAGAATCTGCCTACGACAGCGCCATCCGCGACGAGGCGCCTGCGGCTCAGGAAACACCCGAAGAGGAAAAACCTTTCGACTTCAATCAGGCAAAATACGACGGCAAATTCAACCGCCAGTACGCGGATTTTGCTCAGGAACAGGAAAATAACGCGCAGCAACAGCAACCCTACGGCTATAACAACGCCCAGCAGCCTTACGGCTACGGCGCACAGCAACAGCCGCCTTACGGTTATAACCCGCAGCAGCCTTATCCTTCCGCGCCGCCCTATTACGGCTCCGCTTACCAGCAGCAGCCTTTCGCGCAGCAGAACGCCGCAAACTATTATAACAACGCCGGATTTATCCCCGATGCGTTCATCAGCAGCCTGACTCCTGCCGAAAAAGACGAGTTCGACCGCCTGTTCATTTCCAGGATCTACGGCGACAACAAACGCCTGCCCGCTTACCGCATCGGCGGCGACAACAGAGAATTCTTTACAAAGATCTTTGTGTTCATCGGCAGATACCGCAACGTCATTTCGGACGGCTTGCTCGAAAAAATTTACAATTACAGCAATTCCATCCGTTGACCTTCGGCTGCAAAAACCGATCGCTTAAATTTTCGGATCGCATACCTTTTTTAAAACTTTTCCGCAAAGCGGCACGCTTTGCGGAAATTTTTTTGTTGCAAGACAGCAACGGCGTCACGTCAGCCTTCCGCGCTCCGCCCGATGCCGCGATGCCCTTCCGCGCCTTTTCCGCCGTACGTTTTCCCCGCCCGCATAACTTTCCCTCTCCTCTGTGCGGCCGTTTTTTTGTTCTGTTTTTCATCCTCGCCGAAAATTTATTTTTTTCGGTAAAATCGCTTGACAAACTATACTATGTAATGTATAGTATTGTGTATAATCAAGTATGGAGGCAAAACGATTTGGACGCACAGCTCAAAAAGGGGTTGCTGGACGTATGCGTTCTGTCCGTTTTACGGGAAGGCGAATCCTACGGATATAAGATCATGACAGACGTTGCGCCGTACATCGAGATATCCGAATCGACGCTGTATCCCATTTTAAAGCGGTTGGAAGGCGCGGGCGCGGTGACTACGCAGAGCCGGGAATTCAACGGCAGGCTGCGCAAGTATTATCGGATCACGCAAAAGGGATTGCAAAGGATCTGTGAATTCATAGAAGACGTAAAAGAATTCGAGAGGATATACGAATTCATCCGCCGAGGAGAGAAGCTATGACGAAAAAACAATGGTTTAAAAGATTTCACAAAAAATTATCGGTGCTGCCGCACGAAGAGCGCGAAGCGGCGGCGCAGTATTACCGCGAATTGCTGAGCGACCGCGTGGAAAGAGGCGAGACGGAAACGCAAGTTCTGAACTCTTTCGGAAGTCCCGAGCAGGCGGCGGTAGGCATTCTGTGCGAAAAGGACGAATACTCCAAAATCGCGTACAAAAGCAGCGGCGGCGTATCTTTGAGCAGAGTGGTGATCATGACCGTTCTGTTTCTTTGTCTGGGATTGCCCGTCATCGTGCTGATTTTTGCGATCGGCATTACGGCGGCGGCGCTGGCGGTGAGCGGCTTTGCCCTGGCGGCAGGCGGGTGCGTGCAAGCGATATGGTTCTTTGTTCTGCTGTGCATGCGCGGATTTTCGGCGGGATTTCTGGCTCTGGCGGGGATCGGGGTGGCGGCCGCGGGCGCAGGACTTCTGCTCATTCCGCTGTTTCTGATTTGTTCCAAGTGGCTGTTTAAATTCTGCTGGAAATTTTTCATGTCCACCGCAAGGCTGATCTGCGAAAAAAAGAGGGCGTAATATGAAAAAAATGAATTTGACAAAGAAAACATTGTTTGCCGGACTCGTTCTGCTCATTGCGGGAGCGATCGTATTTACGGTCGGCATATGCCTTGCGGGGGGAGATTTTTCCGCGCTCGAGACCGTGACTTACGAACAAAAGAGCTATACCGCAAAAGAGGAGATCCTTTCCCTGCGCATCGGCTTTTCCAACGCGGATATACGCATCGAATATGACCGAAACGCGGAAAACATTTCGGTATCCTATCCTGTCCGTTATGACAAAATTACCGAAAAACAGGCGGAAGTCCTGATCGGCGAAGAGGACGGCGTGCTCACCGTGCAGGAAAACGCGCAGCCGCTCATTATGAGCTGGAACCTGAAAACGCCGACCCTGACGGTGCTTCTCCCCGAAACGGAATACAAAAACATGGAAATAAGCACGCAAAACGGCAACATCGCCGCCGATAAAATTTCCGTATCGGGCGAACTTACCTTGGAGAGCGAAAACGGAAACATTCAGCTCGGGAGCCTTTCCGCAAACAAAGCCGCCGTCTTTACGCAGAACGGAAACATCTCCCTGGGCACCTCCTCCGCAGAGGAATTTTCCGCCCGCACAAAGCTCGGGGACATTCGCCTGAACGGCACCCTGACCGCGAATACCGCACAATTTTCCACCGATATGGGTGACCTTGACCTGGACGGTGCGATCATCGCGGCAGAAGACGTAAATCTCTCTTCAAACATGGGAAACATCACCGCGCGTTTTTCGGGAAAACAAGCGGACTACACCGCCGAAATCGTGCAGGACATGGGGAAAAGCAACATACAATCCTTTACGGGCGGCGATAAGAAAATCTTTATTTCCGCCGACATGAGCGACATAAACGTCTCTTTCGAAGGCTGAACGCATCCCTCTGTTTTTTCCGCCGCAAGGTATTTCCCTGCGGCGGTTTTCTTTTGCATAATTGACTTTCAAACCGCGCTATGCTATAATCGAAACATTAGCAGAACGCCGAAATCCGTCGGGAGAGATCAACCTATGCACATCAAAAGAGAGTTTTTCCGCTATGTCCTGCCCTCCATGCTTGCATTTGCGCTTTCGGGCGTATATGCCATCGCCGACGGCTTTTTCGTGGGGAACGCTTTGGGCGACGACGCCCTCGCGGCGATCAATTTTGCCTATCCCCTGACCGCCCTGCAGCAATCGGCGGGCACGGGCATCGGCATGGGCGGTGCCATCCTCTACTCTCTCAGCGAGGGAGCCGGCGAAAACGAAAAAAAATTGCGCTTTTTCGGCACCGCAGGCATCTTGATGCTCATCGCTTCGGCTCTGCTCACGGGCGCTTTCCTGCTCTTTGCCCCCGCCGTTTTGCGGCTGTTCGGGGCCGAAGGCAACGTCCTTGCCATGAGCGAAGAATACATCCGCTTTATTGCCTACGGCTCACTCTTTCAAGTGCTCGCAACGGGATCGGTGCCATTTATCCGCAATATGGGCGGATCGGTCACGGCTATGTTTTCCATGGTGCTCGGATTCGCCGCCAACATCGCTTTGGACTGGCTGTTCGTTTGGACTTTGTCCCTCGGCATGAAAGGCGCCGCGTTGGCAACCGTCTGCGGCCAGGCGCTCACTTTCGTCGTCTGCCTCGTTTTTCTCTTTGTTAAAAAACAAGCGCCCGCTTTCTTCTCCGCAAAAGATTCTTGCAAAATGGCGGGGAAGATCCTGCTCATCGGGCTCTCTGCGTTCGGATTGGCGTTTTCACCCAACCTGACATTGATCTTCGTCAATAAAAGCGCCGCCGCGGTCGGCTCGGACTTTGCAGTCACCTGCTTTGCGGCCGTCAGCTACATCACCTGCGTCGTCCTGCTGCTCTTGCAGGGCGTCAGCGACGGCAGTCAGCCGCCCGTCAGCAAATTTTACGGCGAAGGCAAGGAACACGAAGCCAAAAAAATCCGCTTCTACGCCTATATCTTTGCGCTGGCGACCGCCGCCGCCCTGTGCGCCGTCATCTGGTTCCTGCGCGCCCGCATTCCCCTCCTTTTCGGCGCAAGCAACGCCGTCGCGGAGGAAGTCGCCAAGATCATGCCCGTCTTTTTGCTCGGATTGCCGTTCGCCGCTTTTACCCGCATTACCGCCTCCTATTTCTATGCGACCGAAAAAGTCCGCCTCGCCTATATCCTGATCTACGGCGAGCCTGCCCTGCTCCTCCTGTCCCTGCTCATTCTTCCCGCCCTGTGCGGCATCATCGGGACATGGATCAGCGTTTCCCTCTCGCAAATTTTGACTTGCGCCGTCGGCGTTCTTCTCCTCTGCCTGACGCGCAAACCGCGCCAAAATCCGCCCGCACGCCCTGTCCTTTGACCGCTTGCAGAGTAAAACCGCACATCTTGGGCCCTACGATCCTTAAAACAAAAGCGACGGCGCCGTCCGCAAAATCTTTTGCGGACGGCGCCGTTTCGATCATTCGCAACGCCGAAACATCCCCGCGAAAATTTCTTTCGCGGGGAGAGCTTTAACGTCAACGCGCTGCCCCGCACCGAACGGTGCGGGGCAGCGCACGCTTTTTCCTGCACCTGCCCTGCGCGGCATTTTGCCGCGGGCTCTTTCCGATGTCTGCCCTTTCTCGGGAACAAAGCGGAAGGCGCTATTTTTTCTTTAAGAAAAGGTCTCTGTTCCGCTCGAAAAACTCAAAATATGCGCGCGTATTTTCAAGTTCCCACCATTTTTTCGGTAAAACGGGATCGCTGTCCAGGTCGTATATCTTCGCGCCGCGGCAGGAAAGTATAAACGGAGAATGCGTCGCCACGATCAGCTGGCACCCGCCGTAACGCACCTTCTCTTCGAGCAGTTCTTTCATCTGCAACTGCAATTTGGGAGACAGACTGTTTTCCGGTTCGTCCAAACAGTACAACGCATTGTCTTTGAGCGCGTTTTCAAAAAAACGCAGAGCCGTTTCCCCGTTGCTGCGAAGCCGCACCTGTTTCCCGATCACCCTGTGCATGAATTTACGGCGCGACAGGTTTTTCTGCCGTGCAAGCAACTGCATGCGCACGGCATCGTAATCCTCCATTCCCGAAAAGCGCACCGTTTCCCCGAATTTCAGCGCGGCGTACTCCTCTTTTGCCTGCTCCGTGTTTTCCGCGATCTCCTCGTTGCGCGTCCTGGCGGCGAGCATGTACTCGAACACGTCGTCGCTGGAAATGATGCGGCTTTCGTTCGGGACTGTGAGCGGCTCCCCTTCGTCGTCGTAGCCGAGCCGAAACGCGCATTCTCGCACATACGGCAGAAACAATTCGCCTCCGTTGTGCGGCGCAAGGCGCTTTAAACAAAATTTTTCCGCGATCACGTTCAAAAGCGTGCTTTTCCCGCTCCCGTTCCCGCCATAGAAAATCGTGATCGGTTCAAAATCCAGCTCGGACAATCCCCTCTGCGGAAACAGCATGCAAGGATATCCGCTCTCCAAATACCCCAGCGCGCCCCCGTTCTCCGCACGCCGTATGTTGGCGATTTTCGCCTCCCTGTCTTCGTCCGGCAATACAAACTTTTCAAGATACAGCATTCTCCGCTTTCCCCCTTCCGCACAAATCGGAACGAACCGTCGGACTAAAAGTATAACATACCAAAACGGAAAAAGCAATCCCGCGCCTCTCTCCGTTTCGGACAAAATTTCCGATCCAACCGCTGCGCCGCCCGCGCAAACCCGAAACGGCTTTCCGCGGTCAATCGCCGACGCTTTGACGCGCGCCGCAAAACACGATCTGTTCGCTTATCATCGCTTTGCGAGCAAAATGCTCGTCTTGTTCCACCTGCCGCATTCCTCCGCGTGCGAAAAGCCCGCCTCCCGCAATGCCTGCAATTCGTGCTTTACCGTCAGCGGCGTGTCTATATGGTAAAAACCGCCGTCTTTCAAACCGTATTCCGCCAGTTTCCTCTCTTTCGCCGCAAAACCTGCCCGCTCGGCCGCATCGTCGTCTTCCTGATAATCGGTCAAAACAAATCTGCCCTCTCCGCGCAGGGCGGCACGGATCTTCCGATAAAGCGGCACTTTCTCCGCATATGTGAAATGGTGCATGGATTCGACGGATACCGCCGCATCGAAATCTTTTTCGCCCAGATCCGTTTTGAAATAATCCCCGCAAACGATGCGCGGCTTATACTTTGAAAATTTTTTTTGCAACGCTTCCAGCATTTTCTCCGACAGGTCGATGCACGTCACCCGCGCGCCCGGATTGCGCGCATAGTAAAACTTAAGCTCCAAACCCGTGCCGCATCCGAGATCGAGTATTCTTGCCCCCGCCTGCGCAGGCAACAGCTCCGCCGTGCGTTCGTAAAATTCAAAAGCCCCCTGGATCTCCCGCAACTGATGTTCTTCATAAATTTCCAGACGCCGCTCGAAAAACGCCGCCATTTCTTCGGGAGCTCCCGCGATTTCCCCGCCCGCGGGCAAACCCCGTTCCCTTTCGCCCTTTCCGCAGCCGCCCGCCGCCTCTTCGCTTTCCGACACGGTTTTTCCGATCAAAACCCCTGCCGACAATTTTTCTCCCGCTCCTTTCATGATTCTTCACCCGTTCCGCCCAAATTTTCGGATTTTCCGCTTGTTTGCCCCCCGAAAATTCGCCTGTATGGCTCTTTTTTGATGTCGTTACAGATACAGCCGGACCGAACGGTCCGGCTGTATGCGTTTTTTATTTGTTTTTCCTGTCCACATAGGAAGTATGCAGGATCTCATGCGCTTTGTGCGAACCGGGTTCGCCGAAAAATTCTTTGTAAAGCGACATGACCGCTTCGTTTTCGTGGCTCTTGCGGATCTTTGCGTTCTTATCCTCGTCGTACAGAGCCTTCGCGCGCTTGGAACGAAGGTCGACGTTGCGGCGCACGTACGCGCTCTGAATGGGCTGACCGCCGCCGTTGACACAGCCGCCCGGACAGCACATTACTTCCACGAACGTATAATCGCACTCGCCTTTCTTGATCTTTTCGCAAAGTTTCTTCGCGTTGGTCAATCCCGAGGCGACCGCCACTTTGACTTTCACGCCGTTGAGATCGTATTCCGCTTCCTTGATCCCCTTGATCCCGCGCACTTCTTTGAAGTCCACGCTGTCCAAAGGTTTCCCGGTGATCTTTTCCGCCGCCGTACGCAGGGCCGCTTCCATCACGCCGCCCGTCGCGCCGAAGATGACGCCCGCGCCCGTGAATTCGCCCAGAGGATTGTCAAACGTACCGTCGGGCAGTTCGTTGTAAATGATGCCCGAAGTTTTGATCATCTTCGCAAGCTCGCGCGTGGTAAGCACCGCGTCCACGTCGGGATATCCGCTCGCGCTCTCGTCGGCGCGCGTCTTTTCGAATTTCTTCGCCGTGCAGGGCATGATCCCGACAAAATAAATATTTTTCGGATCGATCCCTTCCTTTTTCGCCCAATAGGTCTTGATCGTCGCGCCCGTCATCTGCATGGGCGATTTGCAGGAAGAAAGATTGGGGATAAGTTCGGGATAATAATACTCGATGTAACGGATCCAGCCGGGAGAACAGCTCGTAAACATGGGCAGAACGCCCTTGTTCGTCACGCGGTCGAGAAGTTCGTTCGACTCTTCCAGGATGGTAAGGTCCGCGCCGAAGTTGACGTCGAAAACCTTGTCGAATCCGAGCATCCGCATGGTGGTGAACATCTTTCCTTCCGTGTTCGTTCCGATCGGATAACCGAATTCTTCCCCGATCGCCGCACGCACCGCAGGCGCCGCCGCAACGATGACCACCTTCTCGGGGTTGTTGATCGCGTCGCGGACGTTGTCGATCTCCTCGCGCTCATGCAGGGCGCCCGTCGGGCAGACCGCCACGCACTGGCCGCACGCCACGCAGGGCGCATCGTTTAAGTCCGATTCGAACGCACAGGCGATGTGCGTATTGAAACCGCGGCGCGCAGGCGCGATGACCGCCACTTCCTGCACCTTCTTGCATACCGCCACACAGCGGCGGCAGAGAATGCACTTTTCGTTGTCTCGGACGAGATAACTCGTCGACGTGTCCTGCTCGCACTCCGTGCGGACACCCTTGAAACGGTTTTCGTCGCAGCCGTATTCGTTGGAAAGTTTCTGCAATTCGCAGTTTGTGGAACGCACGCAGGAGAGGCACTCTTTCTTATGATCGGACAAGAGCAGCTCCAGCGTGGTCTTGCGGGACTTGCGCACCTTTTCGGTGTTCGTGAACACTTCCATCCCCTCGTTGACGGGATAGACGCACGCCGCCACGAGCGAGCGCGCACCCTTGACTTCCACCACGCAGATGCGGCAGGCGCCGATCTCGTTGATCTCTTTCAGATAGCACAGGGTGGGAATGTTGATGCCGGCAATCTTCGCCGCTTCCAATATCGTCGTCCCCTCTTTGACTTCTACGGGGATATTGTTTATTTTCAAATGTACCATGTTTCTCTACCTCCGCCCTTATGCCTTGATGATCGCGCCGAAACGGCATTTTTCAATGCAGACGCCGCATTTGATGCACTTGTTCGGATCGATCACATGCGGCTCTTTTACGTTGCCGCTGATCGCGCCGGCCGGACAATTCCGCGCGCAGAGCGTACAGCCTTTGCACTTGTCCGCCACGATCTGGTAGCGCAGCAGCTTCTTGCACACGCCCGCAGGGCAGCGCTTGTCGCGCACATGCGCTTCGTACTCGTCGCGGAAATAATGCAGCGTGGAAAGAACGGGGTTGGGCGCGGTCTGTCCCAGTCCGCACAGAGAATTCTCTTTGATGTAATAGCAGAGCTCTTCCATCTTGTCGAGGTCTTCCAGCGTCGCGGTGCCGTCGGTCACCTTGCAGAGCATCTCGTACAGGCGCTTCGTGCCGATACGGCAAGCCGTACATTTGCCGCAGCTCTCGTCTACCGTGAATTCGAGGAAGAACTTCGCGATGTCGACCATACAGTTGTCTTCGTCCATGACGATAAGTCCGCCCGAACCCATCATCGAACCGATCGCGATGAGGTTGTCGTAGTCGATCGGCGTATCGATCAGATGCGCCGGAATGCAGCCGCCGGACGGCCCGCCCGTCTGCGCCGCTTTGAACTTCTTGCCGTTGGGACAGCCGCCGCCGATATCGTAGATGATCTCGCGCATGGTCGTGCCCATCGGGATCTCGACAAGCCCCGTATTGTGGATCTTGCCGCCCAGCGCGAACACCTTCGTGCCGCGGCTCTTTTCCGTGCCCATCGACGCGAACCAGTCCGCGCCCTTCAAGATGATCTGCGGCACGTTTGCATACGTTTCCACGTTGTTGAGAATGGTCGGCTTGCCGAACAGCCCCTTGACCGCCGGGAACGGAGGACGGGGACGCGGCTCGCCGCGGTGCCCTTCAATGGACGTCATCAGCGCCGTCTCCTCGCCGCAGACGAACGCGCCTGCACCCAGACGGATATCCAGATCGAAACAGAACTTCGTCCCGAAAATGTTTTTGCCCAAAAGCCCGTATTCGCGCGCCTGTTTGATCGCGATCGTCAAACGCTGCACCGCGATCGGATATTCCGCACGCACATAGATATATCCCTGATCGGACCCGATCGCGTACGCCGCGATCGCCATCGCCTCGATGACCGCGTGCGGATCCCCTTCCAGAATGGAACGGTCCATGAACGCGCCGGGATCGCCTTCGTCCGCATTGCAGCAGACGTATTTCTTATTCCCGACCGAATTTTTCGCAAACTGCCATTTCCTGCCCGTCGGGAATCCCGCGCCGCCGCGGCCGCGAAGCCCCGATTTGGAGATCACGTCGATGACGTCCTGCGGCGTCATCTCCGTAAGCACCTTGCCGAGCGCTTCGTATCCGTCGTACGCGATGTATTCCTCGATCTTCTCGGGGTTGATCACGCCGCAGTTCCTGAGCGCCACACGGTGCTGCTTTTTATAAAAATTCGTGTCGTTGAGCGCCTTGATGTTTCCGTCTTCCCCGACCGTCTCTTTATAGAGCAGCCGCGTTACGATGCGCCCCTTTACGATATGTTCGTTGAAAATTTCATCGACGTCCTCTACCTTCACCTGCGAATAAAACGCACCCTCCGGATAGACGATCATGATCGGTCCGTACGCGCAAAGCCCGAAACAGCCCGTTTTCGTGACGTGCACTTCGTTTTCCAGCCCCGCTTTCTTCACGCGGTCAACGAGCGCATCGTATACTTTCATGGAATTGCCGGAAGTACAGCCCGTACCGCCGCAAACAAGTATGTGTGATCTGAACATTGAATCTCTCTTCCTCCGCCCTTAATTCTCGCTGATCAGGTATTCCTGGCACGGGTTCCCGTTCACGACATGATCGTTCATCACCTTGCGCGCCTTGTCCGCCGTCATATGTACGTAGGTGAACTTCTGACCGTCTTTGAATACTTCCACGATCGGTTCCAGACGGCACATTCCGATACAACCCGTCTGCGATATGCTCACATTGTGCAGATGCCGTTTGTCCGCTTCGTCCAAAAGCGCATCCAGCACGGGACGCGCTCCCGCCGCGATCCCGCAGGTCGCCATGCCTACTTTTATAACCGTTTCTTCCGAACCCGCTACGCTGCGGTTGTCCGTCTGCGATTTCATCTTTTCCCGCAAAGCCCTGAGTTCTTCCAGACTCTTCATAACCTACCTCCAAAAATATCCACTAAATTTTCTTGTATGTATTCTTTCAAAAACGCGCGCACCTCGACGGAATTGAGCGGAATGTCTTCCCCCAGCACCTCGCGCAATTCGCGCGTATCGAGCGTACCGCTGCGCTCTCCGTCCCCCGCAATAAACCGAAAATTTACCTGCGGATTCATCGTCACAAGCTGCAAGACCACGCCGCCGTAATCCCCCAGCGGCATGCGGTCCACATGACTGATGCGGTACGTCGCACAAACCTGCGTACCCTTCCCCTTCTCCGAACGGATCTGAAAAGATCCGCCCGCACTCTCCGCGGAATATTTGAACAGCGGCAGTCCCATGCCCACTTTCCTCGTCGTGCGCGTGGTCGTAAAGGGATCGGTCACCCTCTGCAGCATCTCCTCGTCCATTCCGCAGCCGTCATCGCCGATCGTTATGCTCATTTCGTCCTTTTCAAAGTCCGCGCGCACTTCGATCTCGATGAGAGTCGCTCCCGCCGACACGGAATTTTCCGCAATATCCAGAATGTTCAGGGCAAGTTCACGCATTTTAATTGTATTTCGCGAGGATCGCGTCGATCTCTTCCACGCTCACTTTCCCGTAAACGTCGTCGTTGACGGTCATGACGGGCGCCAGCCCGCAACACCCGATACAGCGCGTGGCATCCAACGAAAATTTCAGATCGTCCGTGCACTGCCCGCCTTCGATCTTCAGCGTGTCGCAAAGCTTCTTGTAAACATCCCCCGATCCTTTGACATAGCAAGCCGTCCCCAGACAAACACCGATCTTGTACTGCCCCTTCGGATACAGCGAAAACTGCGCGTAAAACGTAGCCACTCCGTACACTTCCGCCAAAGACACCCCCAATTCGTCTGCGATCATCTGCTGGACAGGCTCGGGCAAATACCCGTAAATGTCCTGCGCTTTTTGCAGAGCCGCGATCATCAATCCGTTATCGCCGCGCTTTTTCAGCTGGGCAAGCTCCGCACGCAACTTTTCCTCCTGTTCCTTCGTGCCGTTGAACGGCACGTCGATCTTCTTAGCCAATGAAACCTACCTCCGATATGTTCCGGGCATACTGCGCCCGTATTATATTACTGAACATTTCTATTTTAACACAATCCTCCGCATTTTTCAATAATATTTCGTATATATTAACGTTCCTTTGCAAGTTTTTTTTGCGCTCCCTCCCCTCTTTATCGGACAAATACCCCGAAATGCACCCGTTTCAGGCGCAATTTTTGTAAAAAATGCCAAAAATAGTGAGTATTCTGTGAAATGGGCACGGCAAAAGCGGCATGACTTGACTTTCGGAAAAAATTGTGTTATAATTAACAATATCTTCCCGCTTTTGCGGGTGACCGGAAAGAATTTATGCCGCAAGGAGGTATGCCATGGACTATTCCGAACTTCGCGAACACGTACTCAACCGCTACTCCAAATATTCGCAGGATATCATGGAGCTGACCAAGATCGCGAGCAAGAGCGACATCATCAACCCGAAGCTCTACGAAAAATATGACGTCAAACGCGGCTTGCGCGACATCAACGGAAACGGCGTCGTCTGCGGACTGACCGAAATTTCCGAGATCATCGCGTTCGGCAAGGACGCGGACGGCAATAAAAAACCCGTCGACGGTGAATTGTATTACCGCGGCATCAACGTGCGCGACCTCGTCAAAGGCGCCGCAGGCAGAAGATTCGACTTCGAAGAGGCCACCTACCTCTTGCTGTTCGGACATCTGCCTACCAAATCCCAGCTGGAACGGTTCTGCGAGATCCTCGCCGATTTCCGCAGCCTTCCCCCTTCGTTCGTGCGCGATATCATCATGAAAGCACCCTCCAAAGACATGATGAACATGCTCGCCCGCTGCGTGCTTTCCCTCTACTCGTACGACCTCAAAGCGGACGACACGTCCAGAAAAAACGTCTTGCGCCAATCGCTGCAACTCATCGCTCAATTCCCGCTTTTGACCGTGTACAGCCAGAAAGCTTACCAGTATTACCACTCGGACGCCTCGCTCTTCATTCACAAACCGCGCAAAGAACTCTCCACCGCCGAAAATATCCTGTATATGCTGCGCGAAGATTGCAAATTCACCGAGCTCGAAGCCGAAGTGCTCGACCTTTGCCTCGTCCTGCACGCCGAACACGGCGGCGGTAACAACTCCACCTTCACCACACACGTCGTCACTTCCTCCGGCACGGATACCTATTCTTCGGTCGCCGCGTCTTTGGGCTCCCTCAAAGGCCCCAAACACGGCGGCGCCAACATCAAAGTCTGCGAAATGTTCGACCACATCAAGGCAAACGTTCCCGACTTCGACCGCGGTAAACTTAAAGACTACGTCGCTAAAATCCTCGACAAAGAGGCCTACGATCACTCCGGCCTCGTCTACGGAATGGGCCACGCCGTCTATTCCCTCTCCGATCCGCGCGCGGATATCCTGCGCTCGTTCGCCGAAAAACTCGCCGCGGAAAAACATATGGAGAAAGAATACGAAATGCGCAAATACGTCGCACAGGCGGCCGCGGAACTCATCGCCGATAAGAGAAAAATCTACAAGGGCGTCGCTCCCAACGTCGACTTCTTCTCCGGCTTCGTCTACGACATGCTCAACCTCCCCCGCGAACTGTACACCCCCTTCTTTGCCGTTTCACGCATCGCGGGCTGGTCTGCTCACCGCATGGAAGAAATCACCAACGGCGGCAAGATCATCCGCCCCGGCTACCAGGCCGTCGCAAAACGGCGCAAATATGTGCCCCTGGAAAACCGCGTCGAGGAAGACTGACCGCACCCGTGCGCTCCGTTTCCTCGAAAAATCACAATGAATCGCGATGCGCCCGTCCGCAAATGTTTGCGGACGGGCGCATTTGTCATTTGTTCGCCACGGCGGCGCCCCTTTTTTAGCACATTTGCGGGAGGGCGCATGCGTTTTCTTTTTGGCACGGCGGCGCCCCTTTTTAGCACACTTGCGTGAAGGCGCATGCGTTCTCTTTGGCGGAGCCCCCTTTTAACAACGC
>CALVMA010000184.1 GCA_944341655.1 uncultured Clostridia bacterium
CTTATTGGAGATACGGTAGATCAAGTTATAAAGACATACGGTCATCTCTATGAAAGCGATAAAAAAGCAATCATAGATAGTTTATAAAAATTAGTAACAATTTTAGTAACAAAACATGCAAAAACCCACAAAAATACAGAATAAAAAAAGCCTGTTTTTCAAGGATTTCCCCCGAAAAACAGGCTTTTTTCGTGTTTGGCGCAGAGAAAGGGATTTGAACCCTTGTTACCCTTATGGGGGTAAACACGATTTCGAGTCGTGCGCGTTCGACCGCTCCGCCATCTCTGCATTCGCCCGTATCTTGTAATTCGGCGACTTGTACGCCGCTTTGCAACCACTGTTTGATATTATATCGCTTTATTCGAATTTTGTCAATCTTTCAGGCAGGTGTTTTACACATAAAATCGATAAAACACCAACAATTATTCCCGCCGCCACACTGAATGCGCTCACAAACGGCAGCTGCAGATAGAGCGAAGGTGCTTCCATCAGCAGCACGGCCACGCCCGTCCGCGCTATGTTGCTCAAAACCGCCCCCGCAATGCTCACCGACACCAGGCTTACGCGCGGAAATGCCACCGCATACAAAAGCGCCATGATGCAGTACGCGCACAAACTGCCCGCAAGATTGAAGGCGATCGAAAACATGCTCCATGAAATCAACGCGGTCAATAAGTTTTTCGCTATCACAAACAAAAAAGCCTGCCATGCCCCGAAATATACGATCATCAGCAGCACAAACACGTTTGCCAGCCCCAATTTCACATACGGCGCCACGGGCAGCAACGGCGGTACGAGCGATTCGATCAGAAATACTATGCACGCCGCCGCCAGCATGACTCCCGATACCGCTACACTCTTTGCAAGATTCTTCTTCATACGTCCGTTTCCAACCCCTTCCCTCGTATTTCGATCCGCAAACCGTGCGGCAGACAAATTATGTCCCCGTAGCGCACACTTCCTTGCCATTCGCACGCGTGATCCGGACAATCCGATCCCGTTACGCGAACCTCCCCGCCCTGCACCGAGATACGGTTATAATCTTTATACTCTTTCTCCGCGGAATAGCTTTCCACCCTTCCCGCACCTTCCGAAACGTAAAACACATACTCCGCATCCGTCAAAAGCGAAGCCCTGAAGATCTCTTCGTTCTTATATACCACGGCAAACTCTTCGCCCTTTTGTTCCGGCATCAAAAAAGAAAACAGAAAAAACGCGCAAATCAACAGAAGCGCCGCCGCAAAAACGGCGACGTCTCCCTTTACAAAATATTTTTTCTTTTTGATCTGCTCGATCTTTTCTTCTCTGTTCATAACGTCAATGCGCCGCCTCTGCGGCCGCTTCCATGTATTGCTCTTCCTTTTCGCAGGGCAATACCGAATCTTCGGCATCCGCCGTCTCCGCCCTCGTAAAAACATTTTCTACGCTTTCCGCAAGCGCAGGGTTCGTCAATTCCGCGTATTCCTTCGGCTGTAATACACTGCAATCGCCTATCACATAATACCGAAAATCCGCCGTGACTACTACGGCGCAGATCCCGCTCTCTTTCCAAAGCTCTTCATAAAAAGCAAGCGACCGCGTGAGCGGCATACAAAATCCCGCCGTCGAATATGCGTCCGCCAACGCCCCCGCGTTGTCTGTCTTCAAGGGCACAAGCACCGTAACGCTGATCACACCGTTGTCCGACGGTTTGCCCGTCGCCGCGTTCATGATGTGCGCATAAATCTTTCCGTCATAAATATAAAAACGATAGTTGTCCGCACTCGTGCTGACCGCCACGTCTTTCAGCCCGATAAAATACAGCGCTCCGTTCCTGCTTGCGCCGCCCGTCACCAAACTGCGCGGATTTTCCAAGACCGCCGTATATCCCAGCCCGCTTTCATCGTTCTGCTTTTCGCCCATCAAAACCGAATTGGACATGACCGAAAACGTCCCGCTCACCTCGCCGTATTTCTCTTCCAGAAAGGCCCGGACACAATCGCTCATGTACCCTTTCGCAATCCCGCCGAAATCGATGCGCGTTTCCGCATTGTCCTTGACTACCGTAAAATCTTCCGACAGTCTTATATCCGCAAACGAAGAGTTCTTTAACGCTTTTTCGATCTCCGCCGCCGAAGGCTCGGGTCGGGATTCGTGATACCTCCCTTCAAATTCGGGCGTGAATCCCCAGAGCTTGCTCAAATTATACAGCGACGGCGAAAACGCTCCGCCCGTCTTTTCGTACACATCTTTGCACAGGCGCAGCAACCCGTATGCGGAGGCGCCTACCACTATCTCTTCGCCCGCTTCCGCACTATTCAGCCGATACACGTCGCCCGATCGCTTTTCCGTGCTCACTTCGTCCTCGATTTTGTTCAGCAGCACGCCGATCTCGTCTTCCAGCGCTTCTCTCTCCCTTTCGGATATGCGCGTGCCTTCCGCATAAAGATTTTCGGACAGAGAAAACTCCACAAAATATTCGCCCTTTTCCGCCGCACAGCCGCACAAAATCAACAGCACCAAACAGAGCAAGATACAAAAGCAACGGCGCATCGCGTTAACGGTCACCGTAAAATATCAGCCCCAATGTGCCGGGCCCGCAATGCGACGCGATCACGGGACCGACGATCTGATAGTCGATCGTGATGTCTTCGCCGAATTCGTTTTTCAGCGCAGCCACAAACGCATCCCCCGTTTCCGGACAATCCGCCTGCAAAACTTCGATCCGATAATCCTTGACGTTGCAGTTGTGCTTATGCATGATATTGATAAATTCGGAAAACACCCTCTTCGCACCCTTGATCTTTCCCACACTCTGCAAACTTCCGTCCGGCAAAATGGAGATCATCGGCTTGATGTTGAGCAGCGAACCGAGCGTCGCGGTGAGCGCCGATATCCTCCCCCCGCGCTTCAGATACACAAGATCGTCCACCACAAAATATACGATCGTATGGTCGCGCAGTTCGGTCAGATATGCCTCCAGCTCGTCCATGCTCGCGCCCGCTCTGTATTTTTCCGCCGCGTACCGTACCTGAAAACCGCTCCCCAAACTGATCGCCTTCGTGTCAAACGTGCGGATCACCCGATCGGGATACTTTTCCTTCAATGCGGCGATCGCACGATCCATGCTGTTGAAAGTCGCCGAAAGTTTGTGCGAAAATGTAATGTAATAGATGTCTTCCCCTTCTTTCAGAACCGGCTCGAAATAATCGATATAATTTTGTTCGTTGATCGCCGAAGTCGTCGGCACCGCCCCCGCACGCATACGATCGTAAAAATGCTTGAAATCCGTTTTTTCACCGAGATCGTAATAATACTCTTCCCCGTCCAAAACATAGGGCATCCGTATTACGTTCAGCCCGTATTCCTTTGCCGTCGTATGCCAAAGCTCACAGTTCGAATCACAAAACAAACGATACATTTGTAAAAACCTTTCCTTTTTTATCTTTTCATACTCTCTTGCAAGTACATTGTCATTATACTATATGATCCCGTTCTTTGCAATCAATTCAACGAAATTCAAAATTTTTTATGAACAATTTTTCGCATTTTGTCCTGTTCGAGCAACCTGCAGTTGAAAATTACGCCGATCACAAAACAAATCATCAGTATATACAGCCACAATAAAAACAAAATCAGAAACACCGCCGCCCCGTAAAGCTTTTCCATGGATCCCAAACTCGCATATACGGAAAACCCGAACGATGCCAGCCCGCCCAGCAACAGCGTCAGCAGGCTTCCCCATACCACGTTCTTCACCCCGATCCTGTACGGACAGATATAGAGGTTCAGCAACAGCAAAAATCCAAAGACAAACACGCCGAACAGCGCATACACCGCCACCTGCGCGATAAAAGACGGAAAAAGCCTCCGCAAAAACGCATTGCCCATCAGAAAAAACAGCACGCCCGCAACAAAAAACAGCATGACCACGAAAATCAGGGCGATCGCCGACAAACGGATCAGCCACCCCCCTTTCCTCCTGCCGCTTTCGTATATGATCTCTCCGCTTCGGCGCATATGATAAAAAAGATTGGTCGAAGAATACAGCGTCGTCACCAGCAAAACCACGGACGCCCCCGCCGTAGCGCTTTGCGCCGCATCCCGCAGATACAAAAATACATCCCTGACGCCGGAAAAGATCTCAAGCTCCAACAGCTGGCTGTAATCCACGTTGAGCTTGCCGAAAAGCAGCGTCAGCCAAAATAAAAAAGGCACGACGGACATGACGAGAAAAAACGCCATGGTCCCCGCCAGCGTCGTGTATTTTTTCGAAGACAAATAGGCAAACGCTCCCCGCACTTTTTCATAGGCATCCCTGATCTGACTGCTGCTCTTCATAGCATTATTGTATGCAATTCCGCAAGGAAAATTTATCCCGGATCCGCCGTTTTGTCCGATAAAACCCGCTCGGCCGTTTTTTTTCGTTTTCCGCACGCATTTCCGCCGAACACACCGCCCAGCCGCCGCGCTGCGGGCTTTTTCCCTTGCGCCGATTGCAAAATGTTTTGCAATCGGCGCGCCGCCCCTTCGACCGACGGCCGCAGTCCGCAAAAACGTTTGCGGACTGCGGCCGTCTTTTTGCCCTGCCGAAGCGCCCGCGCGCAGGCCCATCCTGCGCGCGGGCGCTTCGCATCTATAAAAGCGGGCGGGGCGGAAAGATACTCTTTCCGCCCCGCCCGTTCGTTCACGCTCTCAATTTTTAAGAGTTATGCTTCTTCGGGATCA